>JAWJLM010000053.1 GCA_040191315.1 Bacillaceae bacterium S4-13-56
GGTATTTCTGTCCGAAAATGTCCGATTGGTTCTAGGGCATTTAGGTCATACCCTTGAGGCTAACAATCAGTGGGGGACGGCCACTGATTGAAGTTTCACTTTATTTAATACATGATAAAGTAATAGTGATAAAAAAAGCCTACCTCCACTTTGGAAGTAAGCTTTTTGATAAAAACTATTAACGAGAGTAGAATTCAACGATAAGAGCTTCGTTGATTTCAGATGGTAATTCGGAACGCTCTGGGTAACGAGAGTACGTACCTTCAAGAGTATTTTCATCAAATGATAGGTATTCAGGAACAAAGTTGTTAACCTCAATAGCTTCTTTGATGATTTCAAGATTTCTTGATTTTTCACGAACGCCAATAGTTTGTCCAGGCTTCACGCGGTAAGATGGAATATCAACACGTGCGCCATCAACAATAATATGACCGTGGTTTACAAGCTGGCGAGCTTGGCTACGAGTACGAGCAAGACCTAAACGATAAACTAGGTTATCTAGGCGAGACTCAAGAAGAATCATGAAGTTTTCACCATGAATACCTCTAATTTTTCCAGCGTCATCAAATGTACGACGAAATTGACGCTCGTTTACTCCATACATAAAACGTAGCTTTTGCTTTTCTTGTAACTGTAGACCATATTCAGAAAGCTTTCTACGCTGGTTTGGACCATGTTGTCCGGGTGCGTAAGGACGCTTTTCAAGCTCCTTACCTGTACCGCTTAAAGAAATTCCAAGACGACGAGACTTTTTCCAAGTGGATCCGGTAAAACGTGACATGGAAAATTCCTCCTTTATATTTTATTTGCATAAAATAAATTGAGAGTGTTCCTTTTCGATGCTCATTTTGTTTTCATGTACCTTCGCTCCAGTAGCAGAGAGTTACAAGATACACCTCCGATCCTGTAGAATCGTGAGGAACAAAATGAAAAACAGCGACGGTTCACTTAGGCCACCTTTTATTTTACACAATGGCTATTATACGATCTTTTAATGGGTCCGTCAAGTGAATCTGTTTTACATTGCAGAATCCATGAGTCGTTTTTTGTTGAGATTTTGTGATAAAATGAAGAAATAATTTCACTTTAAGGATGATCGTTGAATGCATATAAAAAGAATGTTACTTATTATGGGGTTTGCATCCCTTGCTTTCTTTGGTTTCTTTTGGCAAAACAATCTGCTATCAGGAGATCATGAAAGTGAATCTTCCTATGGCGCACTTATGGATATATATATGGAGAATGGAAAAGCCGCTGAAATTGTTATGACCAGAAAGGACGATAAGGATCATTTATTAGTTAAATACCGAATCAACTTTGAAGATTACAAATTTGAGTCACTTTCAGCTATGAACATAAAAGAACCAATCTTAAATATAGAATATAAACCATCTACCAAACAAGTATGGGTGGAATATTCTGATGGATGGAAGCTTTATGATGAAAACCTTGAAAAGGTAATCGAAAAAATAGATGTAAGGACTACTTATTCTTCTTACCAAATTACTGTGAAAGAACAGGAAGAAAAATACGAGCTTTCGGTTAGTGGAGAAAATCAAGACTGGAATACTATTTTTGAAAAAAGACCAATAGATGTAGGTGTGATTGATAGTCATAAAGACCTATGGATTATCCTGTTTGAAGATTATGATGTAAAAATATGGTCTCCAACTGCAAATGATATATAGTTTAAACTACCTAGTTATTGTATAATAAAAGAAAATGTTTAATATGAGTACTTCGAGAAACTCGGGTGATATTATGGAAGTTACTAGAATCGAAATCCCTAACCAATTGAACGACATCCTAAGACAGAATCTATATGAAGAAATGTTAACTATTCATACCAAAAGAACGTTTAAGGATACTGTAAACGAACTCGTTGATCGTTTAAGCCGTCTATTACCTGTCAATGGGGTCGGTTTATATTTATTTAATGACTGGGAAAAGTCATTTGAGCTTGTTGGTGCTCATTGTAAAATGGATGGAGAATGGTTCGCAACTTCTATGGACCAAGAGGGTTGGTCGTCATGGATTCAAAGTCAGCCTCTGTCATTTTGTGTAGAAGGTACTCTGTGTAATTCCTTATTTGATAAAGTCAGGGTCATACAAATGAAAAATCCTGATCAATCAATATATGGATTTTGGATACTGCGAAATTATGATTTGGATGTGGAAGCAGCTTCGTTCATTGCAAGCGAAACACAAAAATTTCTATCTTGGGCACAAAAATTCCATCAAGATCGTAAAGATGAAAATAGGTATGAGCTACTATTTAATGTAACTTCAAAGTTCCATTCCTCAATGGATATGGAGGATGTCTTAGAAGAAATCGTTTTATCTATTAAACAGACGTACCCCCAATTTGATTGTTATCTATTACTGTCCCATGATTATCAAAGCAAAAGAGACCTACCTATAAAAGAGCTAAATTATGGACAAGAAGGTCCAAATAAGGCAAGTACGCAAGCCTATTTAACCGGGAATATGCAGTTTGAAGATCGAGTAATGGAAAAACAGTCGTGCTTATACGCTCCACTAAAGGGGAGACAAGGAGTCTATGGAGTTCTTCAGGTAATTTCTCCCAGTAGCTTGATTTTTCCAAATGAAGAGGTTGAATTTATTGCATTGTTAGCAGCAACTGCAGGTAATGCGATCGAAAATGCTCGATTATATCAGCAATCCAAACGTTTAATCTCTGATTTGCAGCTTGTCAATGAAACCTCGCATAAACTAAATTCTAATTTAAGATTAAATGAAACAATTAGTTATATGACTAAACAAATCATTCAATCCTTTCAAGCAGAGGAGGTAGGCTTTTTGCTTTTTAATGGGAGGCAGAAAAAGCTGGTGGCTTTGGAGGGGAGCACAGCGTATTTCTTTAATGAGGAGTCTCAATCATTTGCACGTCATGTATCTAATTTATTGCTGTCCAGGGATGATGCCATCTTGGTTGGAGATTTTTCTTCTAAATATCAGGAGATAGAGTGTAACTACCAGTCTGTTATGGCAATTCCCATGATTCAACATGGAAATTTACAGGGAATGGTCATTGTCCTTCATCAAAAACCATATCACTTTCCATTTGAAACATTTAAACTGATGCAATCTCTTGTTCATCATTCATCCTTAGCTTTTTCCAATTCTATGCTTCGAGAAGAATTGGAGAGACTAGTCATCACTGATTATTTAACTGAGCTATCATCTAGAAGTTATTTGGATGATAAAATAAGGCTAGCTATAAGGCATGATCGCCAAGGTGGACTCTGTCTTTTTGATATTGATAATTTTAAACAAGTGAATGATACCTTTGGCCATCAAATTGGAGATGAAGTGTTAATTCAAGTCGCTGATGTTTTGAAGTATCACAAACCAAAGCACGGAATCGCTGCAAGATGGGGCGGGGAAGAGTTGGCCCTTTATATTCCTAATGCGGACCAAGAAAAAACAATTGACATTGCAAAAAAAGTTATACAAGATGTCTCCCTTTTAACAAACCCAAAAGTAACCATTTCTTGTGGGGTTACAAGCTGGACAATCCAGGATGGAAAAAGCCAGGATGAATTGTTAACTAGAGCAGACAAAGCATTATATCAAGCTAAAAATGATGGGAAAAACTGTGTTTGCTCTTACACTGAAAAATAGGCATAAAAAAGCAAAACATTCTCCGGTTTTTTATAGTATCAGCTATAATCCCGCATGAAACAGTAATACCCCATCTAAAACGAGAAAATAAGATGAGGATAAAGTGAAACTACACTCTGTGGCCGTCCCCCACGGAGTGTAGTTTCACTTTATAAAAATGCAAAAATGGACAAAAATAAAAACCCCAGTATTACATTGATTTTTGGCTGGGGTGTGAGTGTGAAATCATGTATGTTTCTTAAATATGAAGTAACAGTTCTTGTACAAACTTTTCTAAGTATTCTTGATCAACTTCATCAAATCGATTGGTAATGGGACTATCAATATCTAGCACACCAATTTTTAAACCTTTTTTTATTATTGGAACAACGATTTCTGAGCGGCTGTTCGCATCACAAGCTATATGCCCCGGGTACTGGTGAACATCTTCTACTCTCATTGTTCTTTCTTCTTTTAAAGCAGTCCCACAAACACCTTTTCCTAAAGGAATTCTAACGCAGGCTGGAAGACCTTGAAAGGGTCCTAAAACAAGCTCCCCATTTTTCCATAAGTAAAAACCAACCCAATTCACTTCGGATAAGAATTGATTTAATAAGGAGGATGCGTTAGATAAGTTAGCTATCAAATCATGTTCCTCTTCTAAGAGGGCTTTTAATTGTTTAATAACCATTTCATAGTTTTCTTGTTTAGTTCCTTTGTAATTTTCGACATGAAACATCAATTATTTGCTCCTTTTTCCATTGTTTTATAAATTCAATCCCTGAGTGGCGGAAATTGACGAAAAGTTTCCAAAGGGATGTTGCTATTTTTATCGAAATTTACCTTTGAAAGGAGGATTACGATGTCTAAACGGTTAACAAAGGATAACATAAAACAAACTGCTTGTGAATTGTTTTATTACAACGGCTATGAAGGAACATCTATTCGTGATATTGCAAGTAAAGCTAAGGTTAACCCATCCTTGATTAGTTATTATTTTAAGAATAAAAAAGGGTTACTTGAGACGTTAATGATTGATTATTTTGAGCCGTATATGGAACTGCTTGAAAAAAACCGTTTGCAACTAGAGACGAAGGCAGCACAAGATATAATTAATGACATCATCCACTATCGCCATAATCATTATGAAATAACATGTTTCCTTTATCGTGAACTTAGTTTTGATACGGTTCTTGTTCGAGAAATGCTTGTGACTTATTTAGCTAAGGAAAAGCATATTCTTATGCAATTTCTGAACTTCTGGTTACATCGGAAAGTAAGTCAGGCGGATTTTCAGACTTTATTTATCCAATTTAAAGGAATGTTAATGATTCCCTTTACGATGCCACATGATTTTAAATATGATTTTTTATGGGATCCAGGGAATAAAGAATTTATAAAAAGATACTCTCTTTCTGTTGGACAATGGGTAACTACACTTTCTTTGGTTCCTGATCAAAACAATGGAAGTAACTCAGTGTCCAGTTGACCCCAACCCTGTTTTAAATCTTTAGATTGATGGGCGTCAGAACCATATATAAGGGGAATTCCCATTTGATAGGCCTTCCTTGCAATATCTTTTGAAGGGTAGGTCTCTTTACATTGGGCTTTATTCCAACCTGCGCCATTGTAATCTAAGGCCATATTCGCATTTTTTACTTCCTTCAGTGTTTGCATAATTAATTGATCTTCCATTGGAGGGCGGGGATATTGAAGCTGAAATTTACGAATTAAAGTCAGATGACCTAATCTTTTAGGTTTATATGATCCAAGATTGGCTCGGATGGCTTTGCTTATAGTTCTGTAGTAAAGCTGATAAAGCATCTCTAAATTTCCAACTTTTTTTATTAATTTGGCAAAGCTATGTTCACTAAAATCCATACAAATATGATGATGATCAACTTTTAAAAAATGGACGGATAAAATGCTATCTGTAAGGTAGGGACCATAGGTTTGTAGAAAATCAGTCGTCTCTTTTTCAAAGCCTTCAATATAGTCTACTTCCAATCCAACTTCAATCTCAATTTGTTTTTCGTAATGCTTCCTTAATCTATGAAGTTCTTCTAAATAGTCCAAAAGGTAGGTTGGGTTCATACCGCTATCTTTTTCTGGTGTTGGATCATCAAAAGTGGAAGGCAAAGGAGCATGTTCCGTAAACGAAATAGACGTGTATCCCAAATCGATTGCTTTTTCTATATACATCTCGAAAGAATCCTTTGTGCCATGTGGACAAAAGGGTGAATGGACATGACCATCCCTCATTTTATCTCGCTCCTTCTTGAAATTTTTGTCATACCTTAATAATTTTGAAAATTTTTAGCCATAATGAATGTTTCCATGGTATCATATTAGCAAGAATTCTTCATAATACGACTATTTTTGCACGTTTACATAGAGAATTTCGTCAGGTGAGGAGGTATTTTATGGAATACATAATAGCCTTAATTATTATTATACTTGCACTTATTATTACAGGGCTAATTATTCGCAAAAAGATTTATGATGAGGTGGATCGTTTAGAGGCGTGGAAAATTGATATAATGAGTCGTCAAGTGACGGAAGAACTTGGAAAAGTTAAGGCGCTGAATCTCTACGGAGAAACTCAGGAAAGATTTGAACAGTGGCGTGAACAATGGGATGACATTTTAACAAAAAGACTTCCGAATCTTGAAGAAGACTTATTTGATACGGAAGAAGCTGCTGATCGGTACCGATTTCGGACAGCGAAAAAGATTATTAAAGATATACAAAAAAAACTTAATCAAATAGAGAAAACCATAGACCAAATGTTTCAGGAGTTGGACCATTTAATCCATGCAGAGAAAGATAGTAAAAAAGCAATTGAAACTTTGTATCCTCAACTGAAGGATTTAAGAAAGAATTTATTAAAATACAGACATTTATACGGAAAAGCTGAAATAAAAATTGAGCTTGCATTGGATGAGCTTGATGAAAGAGTAGACTATTACCATATTCTTATTGAATCGGGTAATTATTCAGATGCTCAAGAAATAGTTTTATTAATGAAAGAAGAAATTGAAAATATAAAATATAAAATGGAGCATTTACCTACTCTGTACAAAAAGTGTCGTCAAGAATTACCATCTCAGCTAGACGAGGTCATTGCAGGCTTAAAGGAAATGAGGGAAGATGGTTATCGTGTCGATTCTTTTGGTTTTGAAAAGACCATTCAACAAGACCAGGCACAATTGTTAATCATTCTAGAGCAACTGGAAAAAGGTGAAATTATTGGCGTGCAGGATGAACTTCAAGAGATTGAAGAGCATATTCAAGACATATACAATCAATTAGAGCAAGAAGTTCATTCCAGAAACTATCTCCAAAAAAATATCCCTTCCTACGAAAAAGAATTAAATGAATTGGATGAGGATTTCAAGCAAACTGATAAAGAAATTGAAATTTTGCAAGCTTCCTATCATTTAGAGTCTAAGGATGTCGATTATTTCTTATCTTTGAACAAACAACTAAAGCTGCTCCAAAAGCACTATGAAGAAATTCAAAAAAGAATGGAAAATAGCAAGGATTCTCATTCCATTATAAAGGGAGCCCTAGATGAATGGAGATTTTCATATGAAGAACTTTATGCTAAACATGAGGAATTCTTCATTCAAATGAAGGATATTAGGAAAGATGAAAAAGAGGCAAACGAAAAGATTGTTCAACTGAAGAAAAATATTCTACAAGTGCAAAGAAACTTGCAAAAAAGTAATCTGCCAGGAGTCCCAGTGTATATAGTAGAAGCTGTAAAAGAGGCTCACAGAAAGATTAGTGAAGCAAAAGACCAACTTGAAAGAATTCCTATTGATATCAAAGTAATGCATGGAACAATAGATCAAGCAGCTAAGTCTGTGCATACAGCTGTTGAACAAACGGATTTATTAATTGAACAGGCGACGTTAGCAGAACAATCGATACAATATGGGAACCGTTACCGAAGCCAGTATTCTATGATGGCAGTAAAGCTAGCGGATGCAGAGCATGCATTCCGTTCCTACGATTATGAGGCGGCTGTTGAAAATGTAGCGGAGGGGCTTGAAAAAATTGAGCCGGGTGCTATGAAACGAATCGAAGAAAGGTTATCTTCAGAAATGAAGGTGTAAGTATTGAAGAAATTAATTATAAGTATAATTTCGTTTATCATGTTTAGTGTTTGGTCCGTAGCCCTTTTTCTAATCATAGAAGAAGATAAGCTCATTGTTGGCTTGCATTCCTCGCGTTCTACTACCTCTTTCATTTCGTATGAAAAAGGAGTGATGAAGGATTTCGTTACGAGTATAGGAAGTCAGAATAACCGTTCTGATACGACAAAATCGTATGAGGAGGATGGCAGAGTTTCGATTGATCAACTGTTAGATGCTTTACATTTAGTAAAATAAGAAAGCCCCCAATTGGGGGCTTTCTTATTGATATGATATTCTATACAATGGAGTTTAACTAAAAAAGGAGGGATTTTGTTGATTTATTTTGATCATTCGGCAACAACCTACCCATATAGTGAAGTACTTGACACCTTTCAAAAAGTCTCTAGTCGATTTTTTGCAAATCCCTCATCTGTTCATTCTTTAGGGGGAGAAGTGGAGCAATTACTTCTTCAAGCTTCCAAACAAATTGCTTCAATACTTCATGTAAAGGCTAATACACTTCTTTTTACTTCTGGTGGTACCGAAGCTAACAACTTGGCTATAAAAGGAACTGCTTTAGAGCATAAAAATAGAGGGAATCATATTATTACCACATCCATTGAACATCCTTCCGTTCTTGAGGCCTGTCGTTCTTTGGAGGAACAGGGTTTTACTATCACATACATTGATCCTGATTCAAGTGGAAGGATTCATCCAGATCAAGTAAAGAGTGCCATTACTGATCAAACGATCCTACTCAGTATTATGCATGTAAATAACGAATTGGGAACGATACAACCAATTGAAGAAATAGCAGATATTGCAGCAAAATATCCTAAGCTGCTTTTCCATGTTGATCATGTTCAAGGGTTTGGGAAGATTCCTTTCTCTTTTTCATATCCTGGAATAGATCTTGTAACTGTATCAGGTCATAAAATTCACGGATTAAAAGGCACTGGTTTTTTGTATAAGCGTTCTGGAATTCGTCTTTCACCTTTACTTCATGGGGGAGGACAGCAGCAGGGATTAAGATCAGGTACTGAAAATGTGGCTGGGATTGTTTCCTTAGCAAGGGCGATACGAATGACATTGGAGAAGATGAATAGGAATCCGGTGCATCTCATCCGTTTAAATACATTGCTAAGGACTGGATTAAAAGAGATTCCCGGCCTCATTATTAATTCTTCTGAACAATGTGCTCCACACATAGTAAACTTTTCTATTCCTGGTATGAAACCAGAAGTATTAATTCACAGCCTTGGACAGAAGGATATCTTTGTATCTACAAAGTCAGCTTGTTCTTCAAAATCCAAAGATGAAAGTGCTGTACTCGCTGCTTGTGGTTTGGATCGATCTATAACTACTTCCGCCATAAGGGTTAGCTTTTCTTATTCAAATACAGAGGAAGAAGTAAATGAATTTTTAAATACGCTGAAAAATGTAATTCACCAATTAAAACAAAGCTTGGGGTAGATATTATGCAATATGATCACATATTAATTCGTTATGGAGAAATGACCTTAAAAGGGAAAAACAGAAAAATGTTTATCGGAAAACTTCATGAAAATCTTCGCTCAAAATTAAGACATTTCCCTAAAATTAAAATTTCATATTCAAGAGACCGAATGTTTATTATTTTGAATGGAGAAGACCACGAAGCGATATTAGAAAAATGTTCAGAAGTTTTTGGGATCCATTCTTTTAGTCTTGCTATTAAGTCCTCCAATGCATTAGAGGATATAAAAGAGTCAGCTCTTTTTGCCTTAAGAGATGCAGGCAATGTAAAAACCTTTAAAATTACAACTAAACGAATAAATAAGGATTTTCCTGTCGGATCTCAAGAAATGAATCATGTATTAGGTGGTCATTTGTTATCCAATACGGAACGTTATACAGTAGATGTTCATAATCCAGACATGGAAATTCGCGTGGAAATCCGTAAAGATGCAACCTATATCACGTCAAAGAATATAAGAGGAGCGGGAGGATTTCCTGTTGGATCGACTGGAAGAACCTTGTTGTTAATGTCGGGAGGTATTGACAGTCCTGTAGCAGGTTATTTAGCATTGAAAAAGGGGGTAAAAGTAGACGCTATTCATTTTCATTCCCCACCTTTCACGAGTGAAAGAGCTAAACAAAAAGTTTTGGATTTGGCCAAGGAACTTACCCGTTATGGTCATGAAATCAATATTCATTTAGTCCCTTTTACTAATTTACAACAGAAAATTTTCCGTGAAATCCCTAATGGATATGCCATGACGGTCATGCGAAGAATGATGCTAAGAATTAGTGAACGAGTGGCTAAAAAAGAAGAAATCCTTTCTTTAACTACTGGGGAGAGTTTAGGACAGGTGGCAAGTCAAACGATGGAAAGTATGAACGCCATCAATGAGGTGACCAACTATCCCGTAATTCGTCCCCTTGTGGCAATGGATAAACTTGAGATCATCGATATCGCACAGGAAATTAATACGTATGAAATTTCTATACTTCCTTATGAAGATTGCTGTACGATTTTTGTTCCTGATCAACCTAAAACAAAACCAAGAAGAGAAAAAGTACATCAATTTGAAGATCCTGTGGATTTTGAACAGGAAATCCAAGAAGCCATACAAGGGATTGAGACCATTGTAGTTAAAGAATCCGACCTTGACAAGGTAGAGCCGAATTTCGAAGATTTATTGTAGATGAAATAATTGGCAATGAAAATCCCGAATGAATTACTCATCTCCGACGCATTATATTTAGTAACAAGGAGGTGAGACAACATGGCAAGCAACAACAACAACCAACTTCTTGTACCTGGAGTTGAACAAGCTTTAGATCAAATGAAATATGAGATCGCTCAAGAGTTTGGAGTTCAACTTGGAGCAGAAACTACTTCCCGTGCGAATGGTTCTGTAGGGGGAGAGATCACTAAGCGTTTAGTCTCTATGGCTGAATCTCAACTTGGCGGAAGACAACAATAATATAAACTTTGCTAAAGGGGCAGTGGAGACACTGTCCCTTTTTCTTACAAGATAAAGTATAAAATAAATTTGTCTAGCTCCAGCGAAAAAGCTTCATCGAATAATCTTCGAAGCTTTTGCCCCGAGTAATCACACGAAGGAAAGCTACTTAGAGCTACTTCACAGAAATAAGCGATTTTCTTGTTTCGGAGGGCGCTTGCGCTTTTCTAATGCATATAGTTCACAAAGTTAGTCGAAGTCAAGTATAATAGGGGAAATTGTTATAATGGAGTGAATATTGATGGGAGAACTTTACTTTGGTGGAAAAATATATACCATGCTTGAAGAGGGGGATTTAGTTGAAGCTGTCTATGTTGAAAACGGAAAAATTGTAGGTGCTGGGAGCTACTATGAGCTTGAAAAAAGATATAGCCAAGAAATTGAAGAATCCATCAATTTAAATGGCAAGACCATGTATCCTGGATTTGTAGATAGTCACCTTCACATTGTAGGGCATGGAGAAAGACTAATGAGGCTGGACTTATCTTATTATCAATCCATAGAGGAAGTAAAAAACGCCATCCGAACCCACGCGAAGAGCCTTGATGAAGGGGAATGGTTGATAGGGGATGGCTGGGATGAAAATCAATGGGAGATGCCTCATATTTTTTCTAGAGACGAATTAGATGAACTGTGCTCTAATAACCCCATGGTTTTAACTCGTGTATGTCGACACGCCCTTCTTGCTAATAGTAAGGCCATTGAAAAAGCAGGCGTCTCTAACGAGTCTAAGGATCCTCAGGGCGGGGTTATTGTTCGTGATTTTAAGGGCGTTCCTAATGGATTTTTCCTGGATAATGCTCAAGACATAATCAAGAGTGTCATGCCAGAGGTTACGGATGAATATCTGAGAACAGCCATTCGTTTAGCTATTGATGACTTACACCGAAATGGAATTGTTGGGGGACATTCAGAAGACCTTCATTACTACGGCGGTTTTAAGAAGACACTCCAAGGTTTCGTTTCCATAATTGAAGGAGAAAAACGTACATTTAAAGCACATTTACTTGTTCATCACGGTGCGATAGATGAAATGGTAACGGAGGGCTATGGAATCGGAGATGGAACATCTTATGTAGAATTAGGAGCAATGAAAATTTTTGCGGATGGAGCAATTGGCGGTAGAACAGCGTGGTTAGCGCAGCAGTACGAGGATGATCCTGGAAATTATGGGGTATCCATTCATTCTGAAGAAAGTTTTGAAAAATTAATACAGAGAGCACGACAGTTATCCATGCCTATAGCTGTTCATACGATTGGCGACCAAGCTTTATCCTTTGTATTAGACCATATAGAAAAATATCCTCCAGTTCCAGGAACACGCGACCGAATTATTCACGCTCAAATTGTAAACGAAGAACTATATGAGAGAATGGCTAAGCTTGAACTGATAGTCGATGTGCAACCCTATTTTGTGGCCTCTGATTTTCCTTGGGTAATTCAAAGAATAGGGAAAGAGCGTGAAGCTCACGCCTATCCATGGAAAACATTAATTAATCATAACATCGTTTGTGCCGGAGGATCTGACGCACCAATCGAGGATATAAATCCACTGTTAGGGATTCAAGCTGCGGTTTTAAGAAGATCAAAACATGATGGAAAAGAATATGGAGAAAGTCAAAAATTATCAGTATTTGAAGCTATATCCTTATATACAAAAGGTAGTGCTTTTGCTATTAATAAAGAACATATTAGGGGAATTATTTCACCGGGATATGATGCTGATTTTACAGTGTTAAATCAGGACCTGTTTCAATTGCCGCCTGAGTTGTATACACAAGCCATTGTTGAGATGACTATTGTGGATGGAAGCATAATGTATGACCGAACCCATCAGCCATCTATTAAAAAATAAAGAAACTGTCATAACTACTTAAAACCGAATGATTAGTGAATGTCCTTTTTTTATGTGCCGAACTGGGCAATTAGGTGCCACCAGCTCACTTATCCACTTAAGTCGAAAAAAGATGATTCCTCTCATGTAAATGAAAGGAATCATCTTTTTAAAGTTTGTTCGTTACAAAAAAGTTCTTTTCATTCGATCCCAGAAGGAGTTGTCCTTTAGTTTCACTGTTTTAATTATTTTTTCACTTAACCTAATATTTAATTCTTGGATATGACGAATGGAGTAGGCCTCGTTGTCCATTCCAATGATCGGATAATCATTTCCATCTTGTACAACTTTCAAGGTTAATTTGCGACTTTCAGAAAGAAGAAAGGAAGATCCTAATGTACGATAACGATTGTTGTTTAAAGAAGCTAATTCACTAACCTGGAAGCATTTTAATTTTGGATCTACAACAGCGCCATGGGTAGATTTATTATAACCTGAGCTTCCGGTAGGCGTTGCAACAATTAAACCATCACCTCGGAAAGTTTCAAAATGCTGATCATCGATAAAAACATCAATCACAATTGATTTAGTTATGGCTGAGCGAATGCTAAGCTCATTTAAACAGTTGAAATGGGATTCCTTATCCACCGAAACATCTATGATTGGGAATCTACGTACTTCTAATTCACCATGCATGAAGGTTTCCATCATTTTTTCAAAGTGATTTAGTTGAAAGTCGCAATATAGTCCAACTTCATCTCCATGAGTAATTCCTACATATAGACAATCTTGTCGAAATCCAGTTTTTCTTACTGCCTGTAGGAAATTCCCATCTCCTCCTACCCCAACAATAATGTTAGCGTTTTTTGGATCATCTAGAATAGAAAATCCGTTTTTTTCTGCTGCTTGAAATAATGGGATCAATTTTTCTTTGAGTCCTTTATCATTTTTGTAGTAAAAATAGAGATTTTTTCTATCTACCATACTTTCACTCCTCGTATAAACATCTAGTCTTATTATCCCTATCTTATCATGTGCTAAATAGAAATCCCAATTTTCTCTGCATTTCTTAAGAAATTATTGGTAAAATAAATGTGGCAGATAGAGAGTTTTTATAATACTATCAGAAATAGTTGATTGCATAGGATGAATTGGAAAAAGCCATGTTTATCAACGTATATAGAGAAGGGAGAAATGAAAGTGACAGCAAAGCGTTGGCTAGCTTTAGGGATTGCTATATCCCTGTTTTTAGTTTCTGTTGGAGTAGATCTCCTAACGAGGACTTTAACAGGTGAATTATTTTCTGCTTTTTCCTTAGAGGAGGATAGTGAATTTCAGACAACTGTTTATGATACCGGAAAGACATCAGGAAATATTGCTTTGCTTGATGTAAATGGAGAAATTATCGAAACAGGGGATGCGTCAAGCCTTTTTGAATCTGCAGGGTATAATCACCGTGCTTTTCTTAAAACATTAGAACATGCTTATGAGGACAGCGCCGTTGAGGGAATTGTTCTTAGAGTAAACTCTCCTGGAGGAGGTGTTTCCGAAAGTGCGGAGATCTATCATTTTTTAAAAAAATATAAAGAAAAGTATGATAAACCTTTATTCGTATCCATGGGACCTATGGCGGCTTCGGGCGGATATTATATTTCGACCCCTGCAGATAAGATTTTTGCTACACCTGAAACTCTAACTGGCTCAATAGGAGTAATTATTCAGCAACTTAATTATGGCGAGCTTACCGACAAACTAGGAATTGAGTTTGAAACATTTAAAAGTGGCCCACACAAAGATATTCTTTCTCCTACGAGAGAAATGACCGAAGAGGAAGAAGAGATTATTCAGCAGCTAGTTAATAATTCTTACGAAGACTTTGTTTCAGTGATTGCTGAAAACAGGGAGCTTAATGAGGGAAGAGTAAGAAATATTGCAGATGGAAGAATTTATGATGGACGCCAGGCTTTAGAGCTTGGGTTAGTTGATGCACATGGATATCTAGATGAAGTGATAGACGCTATGCGTGAAGAAGTAGGGAATTATCAAGTGATTAAATATCAGGAACAGTCAAGTTGGACTTCATGGTTAAGTGGTGTATCAGCTAATGTATTTCCAGAGAAATTTGAAAATGAGGTTGTTAAGGGATTAATGGATTCTGTTGCTTCCCCACGACCTTATTATCTTTATAGGCAGTAGGGAGGAGAGACGGTGAAAAACCAGATATATTACGCGGGATTTTGGATTCGGTTTTGGGCTTTTCTTTTTGACCTTGTTGTAATTTACAGTCTAATAAGGATGGTCATTTCTCCTGTTTTTTTGTATTTCGATTTCCCAATAGATGACGGAATTTTTTCGGTTTACACTATTATGACCACTACCATTTTTTACGGATATTTTGTATTCATGACTAAGTGGTTTGGTCAAACCATAGGAAAGATGATTTTTGGATTGAAAGTTATTTCTACTAACAATGAAAAATTAACTTGGAGTGCTGTGTTGTTTAGAGAGGGGATTGGACGTTTTATCTCTATTACACCTTTCTACATTCCATTTTTAGTTGTAGGATTTCACCCTAAGAAAAAAGGGCTCCATGATTATTTTGCGGACACCGCTGTCATTTTAGAGAGGTTTTCTCAATTTGACGATCAAAAGACTTCTATTTCAGTAAGCTAAATACCAAACAGGTATTTAGCTTTTCTTATACAGATAAGAAATCATTATGGCTCGCTTCGCGGAGCC
>JAWJLM010000054.1 GCA_040191315.1 Bacillaceae bacterium S4-13-56
CAGTTTGGAGTTTTACTAAATATGCTCTAATAGAAAAAGGCATTCCTTTTATGCTCAAAAGGATTGCCTTTTTTCTTGAAGGATAAAGTGAAACTTCAATCAGTGGCCGCCCCCCCACTGATCGTTAGCACCCAAAGGTATGACCTAAAGGCCCTTGAACCAATCGGACATTTACGGGTAGCCAACCATGAAGCAAGCTTCACCAGCAAGGATGAAAAATTTAATGTTTTATTCTCATGGGAGTTTATCCCCCCCTCCTACTCTTTTCGTTTC
>JAWJLM010000055.1 GCA_040191315.1 Bacillaceae bacterium S4-13-56
GACTGCTGCTCGTTCATGCAGGATATCGAAACCGATTCCTTCATATCTTTAAGGTCTTAAATACGTTTTTGCTGCATCTTCCACGTCAGTGAAACTGCATATAACACATTTTTATTTGCTCTTTGTAAAACATTGATCATATTTACGGGATTAGCTGGGTCTTCCGCAGCAGCTGATCAAACTTATAGAGGGTACCTACTAATATACATTTACCATCATGATTTGTAGCGTTGTTCGAGTCTATCGGCTGCTTCATTTCTATTTTGACTACGTAATTGTTTTAAATATCGATCAAGGTCTATATCATCTCTTGTATGAAATGGTCCACCCTCATGGATGACACTCCACATTGGATCGATCGGTGTATCTGAGGTTTTCATTTGGTCTGCTACCCATTCATCTAATATCTGCAGACCTTTAGCGGCAATTTCTGGTCGCTTATAAAAGAGATTAGTCGTTTCGTGTGGGTCGTTTTCTATATCGAACAGCATAAAATCAGGAAGCTCTTTTAAGCCATCATGATAAGTACGGATAAACATCCAATTATCAAATCGAACTCCACGTTGACAACTCCATGCATTTTGACTGACAACTACATGTGGTCGCCCTGCTGATTCTCCGTCAGTTATCGCTCTAAGGAAGCTATTTCCATCCCATCTTTCCCGTTGCTTTCCACCAACCAGTGCAGCTAATGTAGGCCCAAGGTCGATTTGATAATGGAAGTCTTCATCTATATGACCTTGCTTTATTTGTGGTCCAGCAATAATACATGGAATTCGGCATGTTATATAATCAGCAAGCTGGTGGTCTCCGTAAACATTAAGCTCTCCTTGATTTTCCCCATGATCAGATGAAATAATAATGATCGTATCATCTAATATTCCTTGTTCTTCCAACTCATCAATAATTACTCCTATATGCTTGTCTACATGATGAATTGCGGTATCATACCCATCAATCCATTTTTTAAAATCTTCTCTGTTACGGATTTCTTCTGGAATGCCCGGCCATTGTCTTGCTTTCGGCAAATCACGAGCACTGTAAGGACCGTAGCTATCTCGGTGTTCTGCAATCATTTCATCGGTCAGCCAATCTGGTGCTGGTTCATGTTCAAAGGGATTCCCATAGGATTCTGGAGTACGATATGGCGTGTGCGGATCCCACATATTTACATATAAGAACCAGTTTTCTTTTTCTGTTCCACGTCCTTTTAGCCATCTCAACGTCTTCTCAGTAACATCACCTGCCGTCTCAGCAGCATGCTTACCAGTATCATTCATTTCTAGAAATCCTCTTAATATGTGATAAGCTTCATGACGACCAGGAAAAGGACTGATAATGGCTGTATACACATCCTTGCTTCTTAACGTATCGACCCACGTTTCATGGTCAGAATGATGATAATTAAATGGTCTGTCTTTTCCAATTGGACGAATATCTGCTTGTAAGCCCCCGTGGTTCACTACCCCATTATGAATCCCAAATCGCGAACTAAATAGCGCTGATCGTGATGGTGCACATGGCACATCAGAAGCGTAATAATTTGTAAATCGTACACCCCGTTGTGCTAACTTGTCTATATTTGGAGATGTATTCCTATGATAGCCATAACAACCAAGATGGTCTGGTCGAAGGGCATCAATGTCAAAATATAGAATTTTCATTAGTGATCATCCTTTCCTTATTAATGGAATTATTATTATTTTTTTAAATAAAATGGAATGTTCTCTACTTTATTACGAGAATTTATCTTTACTTTATACGTTTTATATTGTGTATCTTCTACTACTTTAACAGTGGCGCTTTCTGTTGGAATCCACTTAGTAGACTGAAAAACGAGCTCCTCTTGATCTTGATTAATTGCTACTTCCATCACCATCGTTTCATCTGATATCAATTGTTTAACTATCTCAGCAGTACTATATACAACAGTTAAATCTGGTTGTACTTGAATATTAATTGGTAGCATTAAACCACTTTTTCCTGGAACTGTTACCTGCTTTCCATCAAAAAGTAAGTTGCCATTGTAATGAACAGTTGTTATTTTTTCATACTCGTCAAAATTATTTAAAAAAACAAAATAACTATGGTCGTTGATTACTCTAGCAGAAATGTCTACTTCATCCTCTAACGTAAAGCTACTTTCAACCCCACCTTTAGCAGCTAAGTTACGATAAATTGGATTTTTATATTGATAGTCATTTTGCATACTTACCCCAAACATGATAAGCTTTCCTTTACCTAACTCTTTTTCGAATGCTACCACATCGCGGTTCTCATCTTCAGACCAACCAAAAGCACCCTCAGTAATTTCATAATGCTCCATAGAGATGACTTGAACGCTATCCACTTCATCTATTTGAACAAAACCACGATTCTTCTTACCTTTCACCTTAACATTTATATAGTCTTTTAATATCGTACAAGGCTCTCCATTCATATTTTCAGTTGGAATAATAGGAAATAATACTAATAGACCACCATCTTCTATATAGTTTACTAACCTTTCTTGTACAGATTCCGACATGCGTTTGTCTGCAAACATCCATAGAGTTGGGACTTGTTTAGGTTCAATCTTTTGTTCTAACTGGACATTATAACCATCAAAGATGATATTATTAAATCGTAATCCTCTCGCAACTCCATCATAAATATTATCCTCTCGTTCCCTTTGCAAATGTTGATCGATGGATTTAGTAAAATCGTTACTGAATTCAGTCATAAAATATTCTGGATAAAATGCAAAATGAGTGTTTGTATCCTGTTTTGCTTTTGCTAGCTGTTTCTGGTAAACGTTTAGCATTTGACCTAAATGTTGAATGACTTTATAATGCGGTTTTTTCTTTCCTGTTGCGGATAGTGGTGCCTGCCATTCGTGACGTCTACCTAACAGACCGATATTTTCATAGTTTTCACCTCCAACAAACATATAATAGTTAATGGCATTCATCCCATTTGCTATGCACAGTCGAGTAGTTAAATCAAATGTACTTGGCTGTAGTCTAGGCTTATCTGGGATACTACCTCCTTGGAACTCGGCAGAAAATAAGGGCTGTTCATTCCATTGAATACTTTTGGTAAATGCATTTGCCAAAACAATATCAATGTAATTATCGTACTCAATATTGCCAATATAATAATCACCGGCTAAGAGTACATCATCAATTTTTGCAGCCTCTGCTAACTGTGATAGGCCAATAGGGTACTTCTTACCTCGTTTTAAAAAGTCGACTGTATCAAACCCATGGACATTCACTACGAACGGCACTCGAATCCCTTCAGTTACAGCTAATTGTTTTACGTATTCAAGATACGCACGGTAATGTTGTCGCATAAACATACTGTATTCATTACGGATTGCCACACCATAAGGTTGTTCTGGGTCCGCTATACTGCCTGTTGCAAACCTCTCGATACTGTCTACGCTAACGTGGAAAGTAGCATTAAACTGTTCTAAGGAAAATTTCTTTTGCAAATAATCAACAAATAGCTTTTGTGTTTCTAGGTTGTAGTCTCCTTGATTTGTTACCCAGTGAAACATCCCTACTTCATTGTCTAGCTGAAATAAAATGATAGAGCCACCATGCTGAATTTGATTTGGTTCAATAACTCGACAAACCTGTTTATACCATGCTTTAACTTTCTTTAAATAAGTTGGATGCATGTAACTAACTACTCGTGTTGGATGTATATTACCTTGCTGTGTTTTAGCGACTGCTTCGGGATAGTTATCAATGAACCACGTAGGAACACCGTGATCTACTACTTCTGCCATCACATAAGGACCTGGACGAACCAAGCAGTACATATTCTCTTCCTGAACAATTTGTAAAAAAGTGACAAGATCACGTTCAGCCCTTGTCTTTCCTTCTAAATCAATCTTACCTTCTTCGTATTCATGAAATCCCCACGGGACATATGTACTGATCATGTTCATTCCTGCTTCTTTTGCTTGAAGAATTCGATTTCTCCATTCTGTTTTTGGAACGCGAAAATAATGCAACTCCCCTCCAAACAATACTACATCTTCTCCGTTAATTTGGATGCTTTGATCTTTAACCTGAATCATAGTTTTGCTCCTTTTGTCTCAAAATATTTAACGCAACACTTGGTCTTTACTGCTTCGTAAACAGTTCAGCATGGATGGGATAATGATCTGATGACCCTCCTTATCTTTATAAAATCAGCAACAGTCTACCAATTCATTTGATTCTGCCTGTAAAAAGACTATCGTTTCAGATTATCAGTAAAAAATTCCATACCCCGTTTAAAAGCTGTTAAGCCATATAACATCGAGCTCCAATCAATAAGTGTGACTTTGGTAGGATACCATCTATCTGGCTGTTCCAAATGCCACCAAGAACTACGATGCAATCCATACTTGTAGGCAGAACGAAATTTTTGCTCATCTTCTCTGTCCCTTGGATTTTCATACTGATCATACGGGATGTGCAACTGATATAATGCATACAAATCATAAATCCCAGCTGGATAGACTGGTAGAAATCCTGCAACAATGTAAGCAGATGCAACATTACCTGGTGAATTATTTATTTTGTCTGCATGATAACCGCCAAACAAGCCGTCATTTGGTCCCGCACCATATCCCCATATATAAGAAGGTACATCCCTTAATTCCTTCCACTTTAAACGATCCGCCATGCAAGCATTCTCGTAGAAATCACGGTAAATTTTACTTTCTGCATACTCTGGAACAAGGTAAAAAGGAAATTGATGAACGAATGAAGATAAGAAATGCTTCCCCTTCGCATCATTAAGAACTGGAATGTCCCGAAAATTTATTTGTGGCAATAAATGGATCCTATCCTCTGCGAAATTTTCATTCCATAACGCCTGGATTGCTTCATTTCCTGGCTGACCAAGCTTAGCTAGATGAGCAACTATTACATATTCGTTAAAGGCAGGTAACGGCAATGTCCCTTCTCCATCCTTTACAACCATATTAATCGAGCCTGTCTCGATATCTGCTACTACAACACTCCAGTCTATTTGCTTTAATAAGGTTATGGCCATTTCTTCAATTTCTGGACGCGTGTCTTTAAAATGGTTTCCAGCAAATAGCGCTCCTGCAACTAAAAGTGATGTATCGATTGTAGAGATTTCTGAATTGAGATTCTTACCGCTTTCCATATCAACAAAATGTGCAAAAAAGCCCGTCTTCTTGTCACGCGCTGGCTGACACGAATCTAGTTCGCCTAGTGCAGTTCGCAGCGTAACCGCTGCCTTCTCTCCTGCATTTTGATCCCAACCTTCCATGTCCGCAACAGAAAGCCCGATCAAACCAACTCCCGTTGCTGCGATTGAGCAACGTAAATCAGGATTTTGTTCAAAGGATAAATAACTGTCGGCATATAGTCCCGTTATCGGATGACGGGATGCATCAAGTAGTCGATATGAGTCTTCATATTGTTGATCAAAAAAAGCTTTGACTTTGCTCGGTAACTTAGTATAAGCTTCGGTAATGTTCATTTAGTAAATTCTCCTTTTTCCTTTTTATATTAACGTCCATTTTGCAGCTCTAAAAAGTAAGGAAACAATAGGCTATCAATATGTCTATAGCAGATTTATTCTGTTCCCGAAAGACGCTTCTTGCTAAAAAATGGATAGTGGAAAAGGCGTTACATCTCTATATATGTAATCGCCTTTTCATTTTTAAAAATGATACATTATGAAAATCTGACTACTAATTGATCATCGATTTTCGCATGCTTTTTTGATAGGATATAGGTTACTGATCCTTCCTTTTTAACTTCATAATTCGAACTCGGAGCAATTTCACGATCCGTCTCGATGGCAATCACATCTTCTGCCTGAGTAAGTCGGAATTGTAGTTGTTGTTTCTCAATGTTAATGATCTCTGCGGTACTATAAATAATCTTGTGATTCTGTATTACTAAATTCATTGGTAGCATGAGTCCGTCTTTACTTTGCACTTGCAGTTTACGACCATCAAATAGTTTCTTGCCCTTCTCATATATGTGAAATTCCTTATCAAAGCCATCTAAGTTTAAGATGTGTAAGAATCTCTCACCCTCCTTAGTAGCAGTCGATGTCATAAACACACCATGAAATTTACTGTCGTTAGTCAAATCTGCCGTTGCTCCAAGTTTTTCAAGTGCTGTTTTGTAGAAATCGATATCACAGGTATATGGCGTAGCGATCACAATTGCGTTCCCTTTACCAACTGATGTAGCAAAGCCGCAGACTTCATCCGTGCCATAAACACGAAAAAGAGGTTCTACCTGTTCGCCCACATCAAATACTTGTGCTTTGTATACACGTAGCTCAGCTCGGTCCGCGGCCCATCCATCTGCGTAAACGGACAAATTGTAATGAAGCCTGTCATAATAGATATTTGCATGTTTTATGTTGAGAGCGTCCATTAGTAAAGTACAAGAATTCCCTTCCAAGTCATGTGTTGGTACTTCTCCATAAAGAAGAATGCTCCCACCATCTTGCAAATATTGGATGATCTTTTCTTGAATATGTTTATGCATATAGCGAGCAGATGCAATTGCTAATACTGGTGTTTCGGAAGCGTTGATCGGCTTATTTTGAATATCTACCGAACCATATCGATACCCAGCAAGAAGCATGGCACGACCCATGTTTTCCCAAGCTGCAGTAGTCCTGTTTGCCTCAATATTTTGATAAATCTCTCTCATTTTTTCACTACTAGGGTAGCGGGACTCAGTCATAAAATAGTCTGGTATAAAAGCATAAGCCACGCCATCTCGTTCTTCCTGCATTCTAGCGAGCTTATCCGATACCGCCATCATCGTCTTTATCGAACGTGCCATCCGTGGATAGGTGTAGTTCAACTCGCCTTCTGGACTTATCGGTGCTGCAAAGCCATGACGTTCACCTGTGGAAGCAATTCGATCGTTACCATCGTTATGTTTCTCACTTAGGCGATAGTTTCTACCACCTGTCATTAAATAATAGTTGAGTAATCGATTTCCTTGAGCTACGCACATGCGCGCTTTAAAATCAGCCGCTGATGGATCTAACCGACCACTAAAATTGTTACCAAAATTACCGTCTCCACAGTTAAACTCCACAGATGTTAGTGGTTGATCTGGATTGTGGACTGCATCCATGAATCCATTAATAATATAAAGATCTTGAAAGGTTTCCATATTTAGGTCGCCAAAATAAATGTCAGATCCCGATATATAGCCTGGTGCTTGAGTGTACGATTCATAAAGTTGGCTAATTCCAATTGGGAATGTAAACCCACGTCCTCTGCCAGTTCCATGTATGTTTACTACAAATGGGATATCTTTTACACCGAATTCCTCCGCATATCCTCTTAATATCGCAACATATTTGGCAAAGCGGTGGCGCATAAAATATCCAAGGTCAAAATGAAGTGCTGTCACATAGTCTTCTTTTGGAGATCTAATCCCTTGGTTACGAGTAACGACATCTTCTAAATTAAAGGGGTACCTTGAATCAAGTGTTTTTTGATCATATTTTTCCATTAACCAGGTAGCAAAGTCAGCTAAAACTTGATCCGTAAGATCTGGACTGTTACTTACCCAAGAGAGCATACCAATTTCATTATCAAGCTGAATCGCAATAATATTTCCACCATTGGTAATGAGCCTTGGAGCAGTAATCTCCATAACCGCTCTATACCATTTTTTGGTTTCTTTTAAGAAATTCGGAGCAGTATAATCTAGTGTTTTTGCTAATGTACCTTCTCCATCCCAACGAATAGGCACAATCTCTGGATGCTTGTTAATGACCCAGTGCGGAATACCTTCATTTTTCATTTCTGCCATGATAAATGGTCCCGGGCGCAAGAAAAAGTATAGGTCGTTTTCCGCACATAGATCGATAAACCCAATTAAATCTAACTCTGGTCGTGTTTTACCCACTAAATCAATATTTCCTTCAAATTCTTCATGACAAAGCCATGGTACATATGTTGCTACTGCATTACATCCAGTGGCTTTTAACTTATCAATGCGATCCTGCCACTCTGATTTATCAAGGCGGTAGTAATGAATTTCTCCACACATAATGAGTTCCGGCTTACCATTTATGATAATCTGTTTATCCTTAATCTCAATCACGGATGCCCCTCCTTGTTTTCCATTCTATTGGTAACTATCGATATGAATTTTCTTGTAATTAATAGTTTTATGGAATATCTATAAACATTCAATTACTTTCGCATCTTAGTGAATTCAACTAACCTTTATGGTTACATCACAAAAGAATCGATTGTATTTAGAATACCTTATTTCGTCACTCCACTTTCGTTAGCCCAACCTCTTCCATTCCTGCTTTCACGTACTCATTTTTCATAAATGTATCCCATACAAAGCCTGTGCGATAATTTTCAATCATTAGTAATGTAATCCCTTTATCAATCCCAATAACATCTTGGGCATACCAAGGTCTTGGTTTTTCTAAGTTATAGGCATCTTTAAACCCATAATCTCCCCATAATTCAGGAATTTCATGATAATGCTCTAAGGTAGCAATCGATTCCTCTGGTGTAAATACAATCGATCCTGCAGCACCTGCTGGTGGAATTGTTCCGTCTGTAAAATGTGCCGTATTGTCAAAGCCTGATGGACTCGCACCGTATGTGCCATTATAGCCACTCGGCCCATCACTAGCTGTTAGCCCCCATGAATTAGGGCCAAATGCAGAAAACTCATCCGCTTTGTCCATAACGTAAGCACGATTTGCCTTTGAGGCGATGACTGAATTTTCAAACCAGTTAACCCCTTCTTTGTCCACTAAATCGCGCAAATCAAACCACGCATAAGTAAATTGATGAGTAAACAAAGATCCAAACCAAGAGTGGATAAATGGTTCCCCATCTCCATACGATTTTTTATCTTTCTTAAATGCATAAAACATATCTGGACTTGTTGGATGGGTGGGAGATGCTGCGGCTAGAAAGTAAATCATTTGTTGTTCCGCATAGAAATCCCAAGCTCCTGCAAAGCCATTTTCAGGGGAATAGCTCATGTAAAATAAATTTTGATCTGGGTTTCGGAACCACTCCCAGTCCACACGTTTATAAATTTCCTCAGCTTTGTCTTTTATGTCACCACCAAAGTATTCCCCTGTTGTTAATGCTCCATTAACAAGAATCGCAGTATCAATAATCGATACCTCACTCGTACCAGCTCTTTTTGCATTGCTCATATTCAGAAAGTGGTAAAATACACCATTGATATGTTCTGCTTCTTCTAGAAGGGTATCAAGGGTTCCTTCCACACGTTGTTTTGCTTCATCCTTTGTAATCCAATCTCTTTCTACACCAATTGTTATCGCTGTCAAACCAAAGCCAACAGAAGCGACACTTGATAGATTTGGATTTCCTGGAGCACGGTCACGTATTAATCCATATCCCGGACTATCTATATCTGTGTTTGCTTCCTTCCAAAAAAAATCAAAACTACTTTTGCTTTCCAACTCTAAGATAGGTGGTCCTTCTACCTCATTTCTACTAGATGCTTGCTTATCCATATTCTGAAACAAGAAAATTACACCTATAGAAATTAGAATTAAAATACCGATCAAAACGAATATACTTTTTCTATTTTTCATAGCACTTCGAGTCTCCCTTCTAATTGCCGGGGCATAAAATCAATAGGGAACACCCCTGTAACATCATCAATAGGAGGCTCTCCTTTATCTAGTTCAACTTACGAATAGACATCTAATACATTAACTTCTTGATTAAGTGTTACTTCGATAACATCTCGCGCAATCCGGAAGCCGCCTTCTCGATAACGGTTTTTCACCTGTCCAGTTGTTTCAACAGGCTTTCCATTTATAAGCACCTGTTTTTCTCCTTCACCGATATGATAAACAACCGATATAGGCTTTTGGTTAAAATGATAGTCGAACGTTAAACCGTCAAAATCCTTATTCAGCACCGGATCGATGACAAGGTCCCCACCTTCTTGGCGAATACCCAAGCAATTTGAGATTAATTGATTCATATAAATTCCAGGTCCACTGGAATAAATTCGCCATCCACCTTTAACTGCTACCGATCCATCTCGTAATTTTTCAAAGTTTTCTTGTGCATCGTAACGGGTGTTGAATTTACCATCTGAACTACTAAAATAGGCATTGCTTTGTCTTATTTCTGCATTTGGTACTACCTGCTGGATGCCAATTGGATTAATCATTTGTAATCCGTTCCAAACTTCATCTGCTTTACCAAGCTTTGCCATTGCTTCTACGAAACGAATATGTGCATGAACATATTGTAAACCAATCTCACGCCCAAAGTTAGATGCTGTTTCTGCACGTTGGAAATGCTTGCTCACTCCACCTTCATAATTGGCTGGGCGATTCATCAAACGAACACCATCAGGACAGTATAATTTTTCTTTGATTAACTGATAATGTGCCTCCGCCTCTTCTGGTGTTAGCAATTCACTAATCATACTTCTTTGCATTGGCAATAGACGATAGTTAATTCCTGTCTTTGTATCTTCTGGGTGTAGCATCATTTCTGCTTGATTTGGGTCTTCCAAATAGACGAAGCCAGGTATAATACCGGATTTTAACATGTATTTTTTAAAGTCTTTCTCAATTCCGACTGTTACCTCTTTTAGTTCTGCAGCATACTGATCATCTACCCCTGTAATCGCCTTAGACAAATTCGAAATGGCTTGATAGGTTAGGGCTACTGTCCAGCTACTTACCATGTATTCCTTTAATTGTTTATTGGCTGGTTGGAGTGTATCGTCCCAATCTCCATCCCCGTACGATGATAGATACGTATCATGTAAGAAATGCTGTTTAATATATTCAATTTCTTTTTTCGCATGTTCGTAAATCGTTTCTTTTTCTTCTGTTAAAGCAAAACCATTGGAACGCATGGAATAAGGTACTTTTTCTTGAAGAATTTCATAATCCTTCGTTGTGACAAGATAATCTCCTAATACCTTTAATGGCCACACAATAATATCGCCGTGACTTTCACCCGCTTGGATATTCGAATATTTATCAAACATAAACCACTGCGGCCAGTTACCATCCTCAGCAAATTGGTGGGAGTACACGGTTTTAATGATTTCTTTAACAGATTCATAGTTTTGGGTTGCCATGAAATACTCGGTAGGTCCTTGACAAACATCACGTGTTCCCCAAGCTGCACCACTATACTGCTCTAATCCGTGAGGTACAGAAAAATGGACAAGCATATTATGTGTATACCACCAAGCTAGAGCATTCACTTTATTTAAGTCATCTGGGAATTGTCCTTGCTTGGACAATTGGAATCCATTCATTACTTTGCGATAGTAGTTGCGATATCGCTCTATCTCCACAGAAGCTGAGCGGTCCTCAAAAGGTAATACTTCATCATTTAATAATCCCTGAACCGTCATCTCCCACGATGGTGCAGCATCTAGCTCAAAGACGACAAGAGAAGCAGACTGTGGGATAACGTTAGTCGCAATACTTTGTTCATCCTTCACTTGGAAGGTTGCACCGTCCATTTTTATTCGATAGGCTAAATTCGGATAGACGTTAGCTGGCATGGAAGATGGATCAGCTTTAACAGTCAATACCTGTCCTTCTCGATTAATATGGAATGGTACTTCGTATTCATTTGGATGCATGACAACTTGATTTGTAACAAGATAACGATAAGATTTACCACTCATAGTACTCATTTGCATTCTTACTTCTGGTGTATCAACTGTTGTATAGGTTGTTATCACAAATGTCTCTGTTTTTGTTTTGTAATACCACCGAGAATAGTTAAAACCAATCTCATATAAAGACGGTATTGTTAGTAAATGGTAAGTTTTATCGATTTCAACGTAGATCCGCTGACCAGATGTTTTACTAATATTTAGTGGACTACGTGCATTTGTCAGCAACTTGTTGAAGCTTGTATTTCCCACAACAAGTTGCGCATTAAAGATCCCATACATCCAAGAAGTTGATGTAATGGTATTTTCTTTAAGTCGTTCGTTGTTCCCAGACATAATAATGTGACCGTGAGGACGCTCTACACGTAATTCCTTCTCCTTCAAAACCACATGTTCATGCGTATCCGTAAAGAACGATAATAGTATTTCACCGTCCCACTCCTCTTGATGACGCTTAGGATAATGGTTATTAATCTCTTCAGCTGTCATAGGCTCCGTATCAAGAGGCGCACCAATATTTTTTGCTCTGGATACTTTTTCAGAAATCGACGCTGTGTTCAGTGGTTTACCTTCAATTTGATTCCAAGCATCCAAAACAATTTGATCAAATTCTAATTCTGTGATAGCTGATTGATGATTTTCTTTAAATAACCCATAAAAAGTAAATCGACGATTTCCTGATAAAGTCACTTTTTCCGTTTGTAGTGCAGTATAAGCAAATTCGTATTGATAAACTTCATTTGCTAGTGTTGGCTTTGTTAAGATTTCTGGTTCATTTGTTTCTTTATATTTTTTACCAAAAAATTGGAAACCATCTGTTGAATAAGCAACTACTTTTGTTAACGCCCCTTGCTGTAAATAAGGGAAGCCCCCGGACTGCTGTTGGTTCTGTCTAGAACATACTACGTAACCTTTTTGGTTATCTTCAAAAACTTTGTGATCAACATACTGAGAAACGTACGCTTCGTTATTCCGAATTGCTCCTTTATCAGCTAGCCCGATATCCTGCCCATAAACAACATCTATTACTTTATTTTGTCCGTTTACATTCACATCCCAAAACCAAACACCGAGCTCTGTTAGATAAAAATAAACCTGGTAGTCAATTCCTTCCACCGAACCAGTCCACTTCACATGGTCGCTAGCAAAAGCAACTTCACTAGTAGACTGCACACCAAGTAATGGATATGCTTTTACTGCATCAGCGTGATGAATTCGTAAATAAAGATTGTTAAGGGACCCATCAATTGGATTTGAAATTAACTGATTAACCATAATGGACTTATAAGTTGACTCAAATACATCACCACTATTTAAAAAAGAAAAATGAAGATCCCCTGCTGATAACATTACGGTAGACTCTTGCTCTTTTATCATGTCTTCTCCTCCTAGCTGTTCGTTATTAATTGAAACTGTGCGCTTTGTCCTTCTTGACTATTTGGACCAACAAAGATTATAAATTCACCATCATCACTTCGATAAGCTAAATCTTGATGATAATAACGAAGCTGCTCTTCAGTAACCGTAAATGTTATTTCTTGCTCCTCACCTGGCTCAAGGTGGATTTTTCGAAAGTCTTTTAGTTCTTTTAACGGTCTTACGACTTCCGCAACCACATCACGGATATAGAGCTGAACGACTTCTTCTCCTGCTACGGAACCTTTGTTTTTCACATTAATGGAAACCTTTAGTTCCTCATTTTCCTTCAATTGTTCTTGTGATAGCTTTAGTGCATCATAAGAAAAATCTGTATAGCTTAAGCCAAATCCAAATGGTAGCAACGGCTCATTTGGTATATCTAAATATTGCGATACGTAACGATTTTCTGTATATCCAATTACTTGTGGCCGTCCTGTATTGAAATGATTATAATACACAGGAACCTGCCCCACACTGTATGGAAACGACATGGTTAAACGCCCAGATGGATTTACATCACCATACAACAGGTCAGCAATTGCGCGGCCACCTTCGGTTCCTGGGTACCAAGCTTCTAATACTGCATCTGATTGATCGATCACTCCATGCAAATCAAGTGGTCGTCCGTTAAATAGAACTGTTACTATTGGTTTATTTAACTTCTTCATGTTGTTAATTAACTCAAGCTGAGCTTCTAGAAGGCGTATATCAGCACGACACCCTGCTTCCCCACTCATATAGGAAGGTTCTCCGAGAGCTAATACGATGACATCAGCTTCTTTAGCTGCCTCTGTTGCTTCTTCAAGCTGTGCCTCCGTCACTTCTTTAAGACCACTACCCTCAGCAACAACCAAATTTTCTGGACAAACCTTACGAAGCAATCCTTGTTCCACCGTCACAGCAGCTTCTTTTGAACCATGCCATGACCACGGTCCGAGAATGTCACCATTTTTGGCGAATGGTCCGATTAATGCAATTTTTTGTTCGGGTTTCAATGGTAACGTCTGTTCATTTTTTAATAAGACACAAGATTTGGTTGCAAGCTTATGGGCAACTTCTCGATGTGCTTCACTCATTACTACCTCTGCTTCTAGTTCTTCATTTGCTCCACGAAGCGGATTTTCGAATAAATTAAGCTTCTCTTTTAATTCCAAAATTCGCAAAACAGCTTCGTCAATAAGAGATTCTGATACAGCACCTTCCTCGACGAGGCTGTGTAGATGTTTTGAGTAGCAAGCTGTCATCATTTCAATATCCACACCAGCATTAATCGCCAGTAAAGCTGCATCTTTTTGGTAAGCCGCCACACCGTGGGGAATAAGCTCCTTGACGGCTCCCCAATCCGAAATCATAACACCATTAAATCCCCACTCGTCTCGAAGTAAATCTCGCATAAGTTTTTTATTACCTGTAGCTGGAACGCCGTCTACTGTATTAAAGGATGTCATTACCATCTCGCAACCTTCATCAAGAGCTGCTTTGTAAGCAGGTAAATAAAATTCCCGTAATTGCCTTTCTGACATGTTCACCGTATTATAATCGCGGCCACCCTCTGGTGCACCGTAAGCAGCAAAGTGTTTCACACAAGCTGCAACACTGTTTGGATCATTTTTTAAATCTGAACCTTGAAATCCTCTAACAAATGCTCGAGCAAAGACACTGTTCAAATAAGGATCTTCCCCTGTGGATTCCATTACGCGTCCCCAGCGAGGATCACGAACTAAATCAACCATCGGTGCGAAAGTTACGTGCACACCAGAAACGGCTGCCTCTTTTGCTGCGATGGCAGCGCTCTTTTCTGCTAGATCCTCATCCCAAGAACAGCCAATTGCTAGTGGTACAGGGAAGATCGTTTTAAAGCCGTGAACAATATCTGCCATAATTAACAACGGAATTCCTAGTCTATTCTTTTTTAAATGCTCCTTTTGAATGGTGATTACTTGTTTTGCACCTGATGCACCTAGGACAGAACCGCTGTTGTATATCGTATCCTTATCAATTCCTATATCTTCCATCGGACCAGTAATCTCACCTTTATCAAATGCACCTTCATAAAAGAATGTTGCCAACTGGATTAACTGATCAATTTTCTCTTTCAACGTCATTTTCTGTATCAAATCGGTTATTTTTTTATTTGTCAAAAGTTGCACCTCCAGTTATTGAAACGTTTCAATAAAAGCCGAAACTTCAATCAGTGAGGGTTATCCCTCACTGATTGTTAGCACCCAAGGACATAACTTAAAGGCTCTCGAACCAATCAAGACATTTACGGGCAGTCAACCATGAAGCAAGATTCACCAACAAGGATGAAAAATTTAATGTTTTATTTTCATGGAAGTTTATCCCCCACATTCTCTTCTCGCTTTACTTAAGATTTAAGGCGGGGTATTACTTTCCGTTCATGCTGGGTAAAAGGGTATAGAAACCCCTTATAAATCTTTAACTCTTGGGTTGTTCCTTTTTTATGTTTGGGAAGCTCCAATACAAATAAGCCAGCTTCCTATCTGATTATTCTCCTGTTATACCAGATCTATCAACACCTTCGACAAACCAGCGTTGCGTGAAGAAATAGACAATTAGTAATGGGAGAATCGATAGCATTGTTCCTGCCATGCTGATCCCTTCATTAATATTTTGGGCTGTTTCAGTTGTATTTAATTCCCCGAAAGTATCAGCAAACTTTTCTAATTGAATTGGTAAGGTTGTTAACTCATTTCCGAAGTAAAGACTGGCCAATGTTGTTTCATTCCAATACCATACAAACGAAAATAAGAACGAAATAATAATTGCCGGAACTGCCATTGGAATGGCAATCGTGAAAAAGATTCTTAAGTTACCAGCACCATCTAAATGTGCCGCTTCTTCTAATGCTTTTGGCATCATTCGGAAGAACTGATAAAAAATAAGAATAAAAATTGCACTGTTCAATCCTTGCCCAAATAAGGCTGGTAACAAAAACGATAAGACACTCCCAATCAACCCTAATTCGTTAAAGAAAACATACCTTGGTATCATCAGCACCTGCGGGGGAATAATAAACGTCATTAACACTAAGCCGAATAGCAACTTTTTAAATGGAAAATCAAATCGAGCAAACCCATACCCAACAATGGCAGCAACCGCTGTTTGGGCAAGCGCAGGAATTACGGTTACATACAATGTTTCCATCAGTGTTGGGAATAAATTTAACACTTTGTAGGCAATCGCATAGTTTTCTGTGTAAAATGTCGACGGGATCCAGCTAATTAAAGGATTAAGTAAATCCTCTAACGACTTAAAGCTATACGATCCCATATAGATCAGCGGATATAGATACACAAATCCGATACCAATCAATAGTCCATATACACAGAGCTTCAACAAGAGACCATTGTTTCCTTGTACGCCTAATAGAAAACTCTTTACTTTATTGTAGTAATCAAAAGATCTTCGATTACTTGACAGTTTGGTATCCGCCATTTTTATCCATCCTTTAACTGTACTTTTTGTTACCTCTAATTGACATTAATCCCATACTAATTCCTAGAACTAACGCAATAACGAGGAAATACACCCAAGATAACGATGATGCATAACCAAAACCCGTTGAAATTTGGAACATTTGCTTCTTGATATGTTCCACTACTGGATTTAAGGCAAACACAGAATAAGTTACAATCGTATAAATCATGTTTACAAGGATCATTGGGAATAAGGTTGGCAGCGTTACTTTCCAAAAGCATTCCCAGTTAGATGCACCGTCAATTTTTGCTGCTTCATATATTTGACGATCCATTTTTTGCAATGCTGCAAGAAAGATAAGTATTTGCACACCTGAATACCACAAAATAATAATTAAATTGTTCATCAAATACGTAATAATCGTTGAAAAGAAGCTTCCGGAACTTGCCAATACAGTAGTAAAAATAGCGTAATCATCTATGGAAGGAAGTGCCGTGACACCCTGCTCGATCAGATCATTGATCACCGGCCCACTCGCAATGATTACTGGTAAAAAGAAAATGGTTCGGAATAAGCCTTTAAAGCGAATTGGCTGATTGAGCAATAATGCAATGATTAATGAAAACACGATTATAATTGGTGTAGAGATTACTAACTCTCTTAAGAATCTGATGAGTATTTGTGTGAATTCTGCATCAACTGTAAATGCATACACATAATTATCAAACTTCACATACTCGGTCACAATACCGTTTGGCGTTATTTTGACTTTCTGCAAACTAAGAAACAAGGAATAGCCTAATGGATATAATGTAAACAGTAAAAAACCAATAATCCAAGGTAGAATAAATGTGTAGCCTAGCAAACTTTTTTTATTTTGTAGTGACAATTGCTTCATGACTGATTCCCCCGGTCGATTACCTTATATCCTTTTGCCTCAACCTCTACACCTTGTATTATTACTGCTTTATTTGTGTAGTTAACAAGAATGGACTTGTTATTGGAGTAGCCCACTTCCACAACACCTGTGTCATGTACATGACGGGAGATGATGTGTGCTCCTTCAACTTCACCTAGCGTTCCCTTTACGGCTTTATACTGATCTACAATTTCACTTTTCCAATCTGAAAACTGTGAAGTATACAAATCTCTTGATGGTGTATACATTAATTCATGGGATGGCTCTGTCGTTAAGTAAAAGGATGGATATGCACCATACTCAATCATTCTAAGTACCTCATCATCCGGATTATAGAAGAAATTAGAATACGATGAATAGTATGGAATGTAACCTTTTAAGACAATTTGCACAAATGGTACGGTGTCTGTAACGAAAATATAGTTAGATGCATACATCGGAATGTCTAAATATCGATCAGTTATCGACAACATGTAATCATTTGGTTGATATAGCGCAATGGAATCGACATTTTCTTGTAAAGTAGCAAACAACTCCTGATAGACATTCACTGCTTCTGGTCGAGCAATATCATGATTGAAATCAGAGAATAACATACTTGCGCTTGAATCGATTGCTAAATTTGTAATGCCATTTTCTTTATACTTTGGATTATCCGCTTTAGCGATCTCCAATGATTTATTAGGACTAAGAAGATAATAGTCAACAAATTCTCCAGTCGTTACAATTGGTTCTGCATTAATCTTACGTGCGATATCAGTTCTTCCCGAATAACCAGATGCCCCCTTATAAGCCTTCGAGTAATCTGTGAAAAAATACAACGGTATTCCTTGATCACTGAAAAAATCTCTAACATCCGCAAAATCTTCATCACTGCCTAGCTTGTCTTCTAAAGGAAATTTCTGCGGTAATGTGCCCGTAAAACCTCCATCGGTCCAGCCTCGGTAGACAACGTTCATCTCGTCCACACCCTGTTCCTTGAGTTCTGTTACATATTCCGGCAGATCTTTAACTTGAGTCATCGGATAAACAGAATCCCAAAGTAAGCCGTCTTTTACTTCCCCACCTAGAAATTCTAATCGTGCATCGACATGATCGTCTTTTTCCTTTAACATATTGTTTTCTATTAGGTAGTTTTGATAGACGTGAGCCATTCCTACATAATTAGCATCATCACCCTCTAAGAAAGTTACTGTTTCTTTTATATCAAAAGCATTCCGTTCTTCTTGATAAACATTGTAGCCACTCATATTTTGACTAGTAGGCTGATAATATTGGTAGCGATAATTGTACTGCGTCGTTATCCAATAAAAATCAGTTGAAACACCTGATGGATAGGCAAGCACTTCTGCGTAATTTTTTCCTTTGTCTATAATGGTTACAAAACCATTTTCATCGACACCATGGGTTACACCATAAACTGGCATCCTTACCTGTTGTACTGGGTTCACTTTAATAGATTTTTCACCTGTACTGCTACGTGTAAAGCCCTCATCTTTCCCATAAACGCTAGCCCGGAAAGGCGTTGTTGACGCAGGTTGCTTTTCTACAAAACGAATGAGTGCACCACTACCATCTGGAATAAACAAATAACCATCGTGATCTGTTCCTTCAACAGCTCCTAAAAACGGATACAGCTTCATCGTTGCTAGTTTGTTCTCTTGCTCAACAATGCCTTCTTCAGGTACTTCGATATTTAATGATTTTCCCTCAAGGGTCACATCAAGTGGTACTGTAATACCAGATTGCTTTAACGTGATCGTTGCGGAAAACCCTTCATCCGTCTGCTTGAATGAAACGTCGGATTGATCCGTTAGTAAGCTTTCAGAAGATAGCTTTCCGTCTGGATTAATGTATTCAATCGTTACTGCCGAATTAGCCATGTTAATCCAAGAATCATTAAGCTTATATTCTTTGTTCTGCTCCAAGCCAGAGCTCCAAATATAGCCAGTTGCTTTATTCACAATTTTTAGTCCAAGCGATACTTTATCCACATAAAGTGATAAATCAGAACTCTCAGAAACTTTTGTATATCCTTCTAAAGATGCATCATTTTTCCATTTTGCTTGCTCATTTTCTGGTTGTGTATAAGCATTGGAGTTGTATTTCAATAGATCATCAGTTTGCTCCATTCGCGTTTCCTTAAGTGTTTGTTTCGGTTCATCGAATGTATTCGCAAGAATCGGAATCGGAAACAGAAAGATAAGAACAAATACAACCCATTTTCTCTTTTTAGACACGTAGAATCACCTCCTGGATGATCGAGCTTACAAAATCAAATAATTGATCAAATAAAACATAAAGTACAAAAACAACTAATACGGTTAGGAACATACCAAATAAGGTAATTAAAATATTGCGAACTGTTCCCCAAAATGTATAATCATGGATTTCTTTTATTGTGATAAATAAGTATACAATGGATAGCATAATCATCACTTGCATAGCAAATGTGTAGATAAATGCTTCATTATACGTCAGAGCATTGGAGATAATGGAAACTGGTAGTATGAATATGATGACTGGTGCTAAAGAGTAAATCGTCCCAATATATACATCTCTAAACCTGCCTTCACCATCTGTGATCGTACTAACTAAATAGTTGATCAATACGAAAAGGAGAAGTGGAATCAGCACCGTACCTATTTCTAAGAATACATTTAGCTCTTCAATCACCGAATTTTTAAATAAAAATCCTGTCCAATAGATTTTTACAATATATTCAACTACTAATACCATATAAAGAATACTTGCAGATAAAATGGATACTTTTTCCGATTCTTTCAAATAATACAAACTATCAATCGGATGTCTTAAAAACCGGAATATAAAAAGCAACTCATCTATTAGCTTTTGTTGTTTCATTTTATTTCCAATGTATCTCACTGGCTGCAAAATATTTTTTCTTTTATCTACCATTCGAATGATGAAACGGGCAAATAATAATACAAACAATACGATAAATACTGTAGCTAAGTTATTTTCCAGCCATCGATAACGAATTTCCCAAAACGTATTAGAATATCCTTCTTTATTGTTTGCTAATTTATACTCAACAAGTGCTTCATCATACTGTTGTTGCTTGTAGAGTGCTTCTCCCTTAGCCGTATGTGCCAATCCAAAAGAAGCATTTAGACGGAGAATTTCATCCCAGTATTTCTCACTTTGAACATAAAAACCTTCATCAAATAACTTTAAGCCTTCATGAAGAATCGATGTAAATTGAGTAGGTTCAAAAACTTGAATTACACCCTGCTCACGATCAGAAACATAAAGTTTTCCTGCATTGTCAACCTCTATCCCTGTTGGCTGCATTGTAAGCCCAAGACGATTCGTTTCGCTCGCTTTACCACCAAAAGTAAATAGTAAATTCCCTGTAGCATTATACTCGGAAATTATTCCATCACTATCAATCGTATAAATATTCCCTATTTTTCCTACTGCAAGATCAGTTAGATTTGTTTTCTCAGCTATGTCAGGAGGCAGTAGATTCCCACCTGCTATATTTAGCTTTCGAACTGCTTCCCACGTGGTACCGGAAGTAACAGTATATACAAGACCGCGATCGTCAATAGATATGTTACTTGGTGCTGGAGGTACTTTCATAAAAAGCTTCGACTTTTGTTGCTCGGTGACCAAACGATCTTGGATGAATGTTCCTACAGAAGGCTTTAATGTATTAGCGCCATAGTATCCAAGAAACGTCCCATCTTGACTTAGCTGAATAATCCCGTTTGTTGCACTTTCTCCAATTACATATAGGTTACCGCGTTGATCAACAGAAATCTTCTGTGGCTTATAAGGTGCGCTTTTACCGAACAATGGTGATGTCGGTCTAGTGTATTCCTTAACAAGCGTTCCGTTCGCTGAAAATTTTAGTACTTTTTGGCTGCCATAATCAGCAACATATACGGCATTTTCTGTAGCATAGACACCCATTGGTTGCTTTAATAAATCTTGCCCGTAAACCTGTAATATGTTCCCTTGCTCATCTAGCTTTGTTACCGTTCTTGTTCCAGAATCAGCGACATACACATTGTTCTCATTATCAATATAAATATCTTCTGGATTTCGCAAATTCGTCTCTTTTGCAAATAAACCTATTGGAATATAAGCTGTTTGCGTTTCGATTACATTTCCATCAGCTGTAATTGTTTCTGTCTTATATGGGACAGAAACGGAAGCAGAGGAATGTGTGGGAAACAATATAGTTAACCAAAGGCAGAATATTGCAATGAAAAGATTCCTCATTTCCCTTCCTCCTAATGATTACTTAATACCTGAATGTGCCATGGTGTTCATCACCTTACTTTGCATAAAAATGAATATTATTAGATTCGGTATGAACATGATGAGGGAGGCGGCTGCAAGCATTCCTTGCCCTGCTACGGAGTTACCTCCAGTATCAGATGCTAATGTCGACATATAAAAAGCGAACGTCTTTAAATTCTCATCATTCACAAATAAAGTGGACGTCTCAGCATTGTTCCAGACTGCTTGAAAAGCAAGAATTGAGATCGTAGCAATCGCTGGTTTAACTAAAGGAATAATGATTTTTATAAATATTTGAAAATCATTAGCACCGTCCATTTTTGCAGCTTCGATCAATTCGTTCGGAATTTGATCAATAAACTGTTTGACTAAAAATAATCCAACCGGCATAGCCAGTAGAGGAAAAATATGTGCAAAAAAAGTATCTAATAAATGAATTTCATCAATTAGCAAATATCTTGGGATCGTTACAGCTGCAGGAACGAACATAAGCGCAATGGTGTTAATCTCAAAAAGGGTTTTCTTTAATTTAAACTCTTTCTTCGATAGCGCAAAACCAGCCATCGTACTGATTAGCACAGTAAACACAACTACTATGATAGTAACTACAATACTATTAAATAAGTAACGTGACATCGGAACACCCGTTGCATTCGTATTACTTAAGAGATCTCGAAAATTTTCAAGTGTCGGTTTTTGCACAAAAAACCTTGGTGGATAAGCAAAAAGTTCATCAATTGGTTTCAATGCATGTGAAAATATATAAACGATTGGCATAATCATAAAAAGCGCTACTAGTATCAAAATCACATAAAACTTCAATTGACTTATATGAAATTTATCAGGATTGATCTTTGTACCTTGAAAAGATGCCATTTTTAACACCCCTCACAGATTAGTTGCATAGTAGATATAAGTTAATCTTTCTCTGCAAAAAACTTTGTTGCAATTCTTGAGAACGCATATATAAATAATAATAACAACACGGATAATGCTGCAGCATAGCCCATTTCATATCGAATAAACCCAAAGTCCTCCAGGTGATTTACGATTAACTGACCGGCGTATTGTGGCGTTGGATTTTGACCAGAAAGCTCTACCCCTATCGCCCCAGCCTGGAACGTGGTCACAACTGCCATAACAGCACCAAAAAGCATCTGCGGCTTCATGGACGGAATAGTAATGTAAATGATTTCTTGGAAACGATTTCTAATACCGTCAATATATCCTGCTTCATAAATTTCTTTATTAATATTTAATACGCCTGACAACATAGCTAGAAATCCTACTCCCATGCTTCCCCATAAAGTAACGATAATCATAATGACCATTAAGTATTCAGGAGATTGGAGAAATTGGATCGGTTCATTAATAAATCCCGATGAGATCAGGAAGTGATTCAGATATCCCGTCTCCGAACCACTAAAGATAATCTTCCAAACAACAGCCGTCGCAATCCCCGCGGTCATCGATGGTGAATAGAGTATTAAAGCAAGCACCGTACGAGGCCCTTTTGTAATTTGTGCCAACATCCACGCTAATAAAAATGCAAGTATATAACCGCCAGGACCGACAATAAGCGAGAAAATTAATGTATTAGGCAAAACAAACTGCATAAAAGTATTGTCCTGTGTCAAGATGTTTACATAATTATCTAAACCTATAAATTTTGGCATTTCAATCGTATTGAAATACGTAAAAGATAGCCCAATCGCAATTACAACTGGTACAACAATAAAAGTTATAAACAATATTAAATAGGGCGCCAGAAATACAGAAGTACTAAGTTGATTTTTTTTATTCTTCATTGCCCTCTAGCCACCCTTTCACCTTTTCAATAGTAGGAATTGGATAAGGCTTCACCATTTCACCATTTTTCACATATCCGAATTCCGTCAATTTTCTACGCATCTCTCGGTCAATGAGAATAACACTGTCATCAACTGCAGACCGAACATTTTCTCCATTAAATACAGCACGATTCCATACATTACTAATTTCACGTTCTACTAAATAGGAGTATGGTGTCTTTGGAACCTCATATAAATATTTCCATTGTTCTATGATGACTTTTTTGTGCTCATCAGGTAATGGCAATTGTTTAAACGCTTCTAAGTTCGCGGTATTCCACATGTATTCAGGACCGAATAACATTTGTAACGAACGAGCAAAATCTGTTTGAGTCTCCGTTGACATCCACCATTTCAATACTTCCCATGCCTTATCCGTTTTGTCCCCATCAAAGATCATAGAGGCCTGTCCAGAGCCCGGTGCCCATCTTGCAATCGTGCCATCTTCTTGCTCCTTTCCAGGCATTGGCGTAATGTCCCACCATCCGGAAATTTCCGGCGCTGCTGTAGTCAATTCGACATACGTAGCAAATGGTGCTACACCAATTGGCAGTGTGGAGTAGCGGAAATCATTATAAAACTTTGGAACTTGTAACGGCATACTGTAAATTGTATTTAAATCCGCCATAAATTGAATTCCTGCTAAGGCAGCTTCTTCATCAATGGTTGTACCGAATCCATTATCCTTATAGAGATCCCCACCAAATTGATATATGAATGGTGCTGTTGTTTGAAACGATTTGAACGCTGACTCTTGTGCTAACGGGATGTAATAATTCAAACCGTATCGCTGTAACTCCGGGAGAATCTGCGTTACCTCATCCCACGTATTCGGAATCGGTATGTTCAATTCATTCAGTATATCCTTGCGGTAATATTGAACAAAAAAGTCCTGTGTTTCTGGAAGAGCATACACACCATCTTCAACAATCATTGGTAGAAATGCGCCTGGTGAAAACTGCTTGCCGATTTCATTAAAATCGTCAAATTGTCTTAAGTCGACCGCTGCTCCCCGAATCGCAAGTTCGTATGGTACCCAGTTACTGATACCAAACGCCAAATCCGGCTGCGTATCAGCTGCACTTGCTAAGACCAGTTTTTGCTCATTTGGCATTAATGAATACTTCACTTTGATCCCTGTCTGTGGCGTAAATATCTGGTCTGTCATATTTTGCAACAACTCTACATACTGCCTTGGTCTATTTACCCACACCTCTACTGTATCATCATCAACATCAGAGATTGCTAGATTATCCTGTGAAAAGGACTTAAAAAAACTAACAATAGCATTCTTCGATTTGGTAAAAAATCCCGCCTCCGGTTCTGGAAGTGAAACATTATCACCATGTACATAGAAACGATCAATTAGCAATGGTTGTGCATTTAAGTCTGTTGAAACATCTCCAAGTAATTGCGCTGCAGAACTAGAGCCTGTAGATAGTTCTGTTAAACGTTCTGGTATTTCATCTGGTTCAGCTGCCAAGTTCTTCAGCTTTTCAATCGCCATTTGAAGGGAGACAATTTCCAATGTGTCTTCTCCATTATTTAAGGAGAGTAAATAGTCTGTCTCTTGTTGCAATGTATCAGCCCAGTCTAATAATTGCTGATCAATTCCGGGAATGTATTCATTAATTTTCCAATCCCGTTCCGCACTTTGGCTACCCGTTAATTTCCTGATTTGCAAGGAAAGCTCATCGATCTCTTTCATCACATCTTTAATTGCAAATATTACACGGCCATTTGGAGAAGGATCTGCCTTTAAGGAAATTTTATTTTCACCTTTTTCAAGATAAAATAAATAAGCTTCTCCATCATCGTTGCTTAATGTTTCGTTATACCAATTCTTGTTATATGGAAATTGATATTGCTCCATTTCCAAAAATGGGATTTTGTCGTTAATCATAACTGTCCGATAGACTGGCGCAACAGAAGTTCTGTCCTGTAATACTTTAAAGGATAACTGATAAAAGCCCTCTTTCTCCACATCGACCTTCCAACTCACCGTTTGTCCTGGATCGTACCAAGATTCCCCACCAAATGTATTTAATTGCACCTTATCGACGTCATAAGGTTCTACTGATGGATCGTCTGTTGCTACTGGTCGGATATAAGAACTGTTTTTCTCTAGAGGATGCTCTGCTTCGTAGATTTGAAGCTCTCCCTGTTGTTTTGCATCTGGGTAACTTATTTGGTACGCCTCATAGCTTGGAATTTCTGTTGGTGAGGTGATATATACGTTACCGACTAACATTTCACCGCGTAGGTTTTTTAAAGAAATCGTGTTGGTCCCTTTCTCTAAGTAGAATTTAAATGGACGTTTATACAAATAACCGGAATCCTCAACTTTTAGATGAAGCCACTTATCAATCGTTACCTGTTCAGGTAATATATCATTTCCTAGTGGATCCACTTCAAAATCTTCTTGTTCGCTTTTCCATTGAGCAGGAAATAGTACGCGTCTACTTTCTGAGAAAGGATATTGACTATTAACTTGGATTGCACCTTCTATTGGAATAATCAAATTACCTTGTGGTAAATAATCAAAACCTATCTCGTATACTCCTGCTTTATTAACCTCTACTTCAATCGTTAATGACTCTTGATTACGCCAATAGAATACACGATCCCCATAACCATGGCTCTCCGAAACAGATTGTAGATCTGTTTCATCTATATTGGTAAATGAAGAAGGGGGGATAGCACGCTCAAATGGAGCAATGCTATCCAAATCTTTTTTCAGCCATTCATTGAGTATGAGGTGATAACGCTGTTCGATTACTTGTTCCGCAGAGCTATTTTCTTGTGCAAAGACAATAGTATGCGGAATTAATAGCAATACAAATATCGATAGTACCAGCATCTTTGATCTCATCTAGTTACCTCCTCGGGTTCGGCCTTTCCTTTTACTTACTAATAGCTTCTTGTGCTTCTTGATACTTGCTATTTGCTAGCTCATTAATTTGTGTTGCATAGTTTTCTATGTTAATGTCTCCAGAAATACTTGCATTGATTAAAGTTCCCATTGTTGCATTAGCTTCTTCTCCTATAGATACCCCCGTAGGAGCTTCCCAGCGAGCTGGTGCATAACCTGGTGTTGTTTTGAATGGTTCAACAACTGCTTGGTCAATGGTTTTATATGCTTCAACAATTCCAGGTACATTAACTCTTTCAAAATAAGCATCTAACACTTCTGGATCATTAATTAATGGAACACCGTTGAGGTTAAGTGCTTCTTCCGCATCTGTAATTTCAATTTTCTTCATATAACCTTCTTTACCAAATCCCATCCATTTTGCTAACATATAAGCTTCTTCCGGATGCTCTGTCGAGCTAGAAATACCGAAAAAGTCTTGTGCAACAACGTTCCTCTGTCCAGGAATACCGATGAAGTCCCAGTTGAAGTCCGCTTCACTTTGGAAACTACTTACTGCCCAAGAACCATCCCACCATAGTCCTATTCCACCGTTGAACCATGCTTCATTTGCGTTTTCACCATTAAAATTAGCTTTTTGATCAGCTGTTAATGTTTCGTATGCATAACCATTTGTGCTAAAGTTCTTAGCAGTGTTAATACCGTTAATGAACTCTGGACTGTCTAAATTAAATCCATCATTAAATGTGTACCAACCTAAATCATCACTTGCAGCCACTGGGTACCATTCAGGAACAGAGAATGTATTATTTAAACCTACAACGCCTTGGTTTATATCGGAAACATTACGAACTGCTTCTTCAAATTCCTCTAAGCTCATACCTAGATAAGGTACTTCCAGGTTCGCTTGTTCAAATAGATCTTTATTGACAAAGTAACCAAGGAAATGCTGTGCAGATGGCACTGCGTATACACCACCATCATAAGTAATTGACTCTGTTACTGCTTGAGGAAGTAACGCAAATTCTTCATCAGAGCTAGTGAATTCACTTACATCGAGTAACCACTCATTCGCCAACGCTGTCGGAATGTTGGAAACAGCAAATACATCTGGCATTGAACCTGCGCTAGCCGCAGTAGCTAATGACTCTTCCCAAGGAGGAGCAATAGATTCATCTATTTCCACCTTAATGTTAGGATATTTATCCATAAAAGCATCTACCATCATTCGGTCAAGGTTGACATCACCTTCAGCACCAAACGACCAACTAGCAATCTTCAATGTAACTTCCTCAGCACTAGTATCCCCAGTTTGTTCTGCATTTTCTTCAGAATTAGCATCCTCTATATTTTGATCTGTCTGCGCATTGTCTTTATCGTTTGAATCTCCATCATTACAAGCCACTAAAAATGTAAAAAGCGCCATAAATACGAACATTACAAAGACTTTTTTCACAACAATACACCTCTCCATTTTCATATTTGTAGTTTAGCAGAACTTTGTCCAGTTCTCCTCTATCATGCACTTCGATTTACTTGATGAAATTACGTCCGTACACTTTAATGAGAAGGATGTCACTACTAAGTTTTTTACGAGCCACATTAAAAATTGAAACGTTTCAATTAAAGACCAAGAAAAAGGACTACTAAATTTCTAGGCTAGTAATCAGTTTCAGTCTTTTCTTAAGTATCATAGACCTAAGCACGAGCTAACGGATATCGGAATGTAGACCTTACATCTAAAGTCTACTAATTGCATTCCCCTAACTCGCGTTGTACAATTAAAAATAGGGTTTTAACGGTCGATCTTAGCTTGGTATCCCTTTTCCCTCTGCTGCCACAGAGTAATGGTTTTGATTGACCTTTTTTCTCTTGCTCGTTACTTATTTTGTAATGGTTTAGATAATGTGGAAGAACGAGAAACAAATTCAATTGGGATTTGTTTACTTTCTACTTCTTCATCTTTTTGTATCATTTTAAACAAAGTTTCCGTTGCGGTGATTCCCCATTCTTTCTTTTGGACTCGAACAGTTGAAAGTGGTGGCTCAAAAAAACGGGCTAAGTCAATATCATCAAACCCTATAAAAGCTATATCATCAGGAACTCGATATCCTTTTGTTTGAGCTGCTTTAATTGCACCCATTGCCATTTCATCATTCGCACAAATAAAAGCCGTTGGGAAATCGTCATGTTTTTCAAGATAGTTGTTCATGCTAAGCAAACCACTTATTTCTGTGAAATCTGCTCGGATTACATCCGTTTCCTTATAGTCTATTCCATGTTTTGAAAGCGATTCTTTAAATCCTTCAAGACGCCTTTCTCCATCAAATGACTCCTCGGAACCAGCAATAAAACCGATTCGTTCATGCCCTAATGTTATTAGATGATCCACAGCATAGTCTATTCCAAGCTTATTTGGGAGCAACACTTGCCTTATATGCGGGTTGTCTATCTCACGATCTAATACTACGATTGGAAACTTTTCATTTGCGAGTACCTCTAACAAGTCATTCGAAATATGGTAATTCAAAATGATTGCAGCATCCACGTATCGTTCTTTTAATAAACGATGCTTATCATTGGATGCGCTTACAACTAATTCGTAACCATTTTTGACAGCGGTATGCTGAATTCCCTCAATTATTTCATTAAAAAAAGGGCCAGTAAATCCACTTAAAAAGAGACCGATTAAATCACTTTTGCTCTTCTTTAAATTTTTAGCATTTCCATTTGGGTGATAACCAATCTGATTTGCAATAGCTAAAACTCTGTCTTTGGTAGGCTGTGAAATTAACTGACTCCCATTTAGGGCATAGGAAGCAGTTGAAACACTAACACCTGCTTTCTTTGCAACATCTTTTAATGTCGGCACGCTTTCTCCTCTTCTCTTGCACGGCTACTCTCGCTTGGATTGAAACGTTTCAATGAATTTAGTATAACTCAACCTGAAAACGAATACAATACACTTTTTATTTTTTTATTTTTCACTCAATAATTCCTAATCCGGAACCTTATATCCGTAAATATACAGACTTAGTCTTTAGGCATAAGACGAAGTGTGTTTTCATTAAAACATGAAGTGGGCTTTCCCGTAGTCGTTTTATCCCGTCATTATAAAATGGTTACCTCCCCAACTATTCTTACATAGGCTA
>JAWJLM010000056.1 GCA_040191315.1 Bacillaceae bacterium S4-13-56
GGCATACCTGCCTATTTCAGTCTGCGAAAGTTGAGTAAATAAAAAGATGAGGCTGGGACATAACTAGTCTATGATAGACATAAAAATGGATTCCATCATCTGAAAGATAGGATGGAATCCATTTTTTTATTGGGTTTTTCTCAGTCATCATCTAACTAAAGGCGCATATCGGAAGGGGTGGGTGGCACTTAAATGAAACCATTGGCACGAAAACAATTAAAGTAGCACCTAACCTCTTCAAACGGGTGAATATTGTCACTAAAAACTGTTAAATCGTCACATAGAAATGGAGAGTATGGCTCTCAAAGGAAGTTAATAGCACCCAAGTGAAGGGAATAGCACGCAAGTCATGAAACCGTCACTATGAATAAAAATATCGTCACTGAAAGCCGGCTCTTTGGCACTTAGAATTATGAAATCGTCACGTAACGTATTGAATCAGCACTTAATGACCCTTAGTAGCACTGAAATGGATCAAAAGGCACCAAAATTTACTACCCATCATCTGAACAGGATGACATTTGAGTGTATGGTATCCGTTCTGTCCCAGCCGCTTCCTCATGTATTTAGTCTTCCAGATCAGGTAGTCTTCTATGCTGTGTTGCTTGCTCATAGGAGTACCCGAGTTCGATCAATCTTCCTTCGCTAAAGGCCAATCCTGTAAAAGTTAATCCGAAAGGAAGTCCCTCTAGTGTATAGCCAGCGGGCACGGTAATGGAAGGGTATCCTGCACGAGCTGCAATGTCACATCCCCAAAAATTCACAAAAAGTAACGCATCTAATTGATGCTCATTTATTACCTTGTCAATTCCATCCGTTTGAGAGGCACGTAAGTCATCTAGTCGGTTTTGTAAATATTCCGCATCTGACAATCGACCACTCTTTGTCTCTGACTCAAGTAACAAGGTTTGTCCGTATTTTAAAGCAACTTCCTTATGGGCTTCATTGAACTCTATTAATTCTTTCAAACTATGGATAGGTATAGTTGATGGAAGTTTTCCTAAGTAAGCATTCAAATCTGTCTTAAATTCATGGAGCAATACTTGTATATTTCTCTCTTCGAATGGAAGTTCCACATCATCTACAATGATAGCACCAGCTTCTTTTAATTCTTCCAGAGCCTGTTCGAACAACCCCACTTCTTCTTCGGGCACCTCTGATAAAAATTTCCGTGGCACACCTAATCGTGCCCCTTTTAATGCATCACTTTTCAAATAAACCGTATAGTTCTTTTCCAACCTGCCACGACTAATTGCAGTAGCAGGATCTTTATCATCAATCCCTGTTAACTCTCCCAATATAAGGGCAGCATCAGCTACAGTAGGTGCCATAGGTCCAGCTGTATCCTGACTATGAGCAATTGGAATAATTCCTGTACGGCTCACTAAACCAACTGTAGGTTTAATTCCAACTAACGAATTTCGACTTGCTGGACTTAAAATGGAACCACTTGTCTCTGTTCCAATACTAGCGGCAGCAAACCCAGCCGCAATGGATGCTCCTGGTCCAGAGCTTGATCCACCCACATCAAACGGGCCATATGGGTTTTTCACTTGTCCTCCATGTGAACTGTATCCATTGGTCATTCCCTCGGTCATAAAATTAGCCCATTCAGTCAGATTGGCTTTACCCAATAGGACTGCACCAGCCTCGCGAAGTTGTTTTACTATAAATGCATCCTCATCAGCGTAATGGTTCGCTAAAGCAATTGATCCCGCTGTTGTATGCATTTTGTCACCAGTATTAATATTGTCTTTTAACAAAATCGGAATCCCATGAAGCGGTCCTCTAGGCCCGAGTGTGGCCCTCTCTACATCAAGTGATTCTGCGAGATGTAAGGCATCTGGGTTCACTTCTAGAACAGCATTTATGCTTTCATTGTAAGTGGCAATTCTATCTAAGTAGTATTTCGTTAATTCTAAAGAAGTTGTTTCTCCAGATTTCATAGCTTCTTGCATGGCTTCCATTGTAGGATAAGGAAATGTCATCATTTTGCCCCCATTATTTTATCTTTATTTTATTAGTATAATCGATGAAAACCCAATTAGACTATTGATAATGTTCACACTATAATGAGGAAAAGATAATTTTGACAGGAGAAGAACTATGGATGTATTAACAAAGGAGATTGCCCAGGAAATTGCTCAACGTACAATGAAAATAATTCCATACAATATAAATGTTATGGACGAGTATGGTGTCATTATGGCTTCAGGTGTCAAAGAGAGAATTGGTACGGTTCACGAAGGTGCAAGATTGGTGATAGAGGAAGGTTCTAGAGTTGATATCAAAAAAGAAGATTCGGAATCTATGCTTGGAGTAAAACCCGGGATCAATCTTCCTATTCTTTTTGAACAAAAAATTGTTGGTGTAATTGGTATTTCTGGGGACCCTAAGGAACTGTCCCCATTTGGGGAGCTCGTAAAAATGGGTGCGGAAATGACAATTCAACAAGCTTTTCTTACTGAACAATTGCAATGGGATGAGCGTTTAAAAGAAGAATTAATGAGTCAAATTGTCAATGGAAACCTTGATGAGCTTGCAAGAGAAAGGGCAAAGCGATTAAAAATTGATTTAGAGTCCCCAAGAATAGTAATCATTATAGCTTTTTCCTCAAGTGAATTAGATGAAGAGAGAGTCACAAAACGTCGTAGAGAAGTCTTCCGCGTAATAGGAGAGTTTTTTACAGGGAAAGCAATTTTTGCAAACACAAATCCAAATGAGGTAACTATATTAAGAAAAGCACCGATTCAAAGATCAGTTTTAATGCAAGAGATGATCTCTTTACAGAATACAATATCACGTATAAAAAGTATTTCTTTTAAAGTTTCAATTGGGTCAGAATATCAAGACATAGTTGATGCACCAAAGGCCTATCGACAGGCAAAAGAGGCAGGTAGAGTAGGAGAAATTTTTTCACCTCATCAGAATATATATTTTTTTGATGAATGGATATTGCCCGTTACTTTATCCAGTATACCCAATCATGATCATGGGCTGATACAAAGATACGAAAGGTTGGTTGATAAGGATAAAAAGGGAGAGCTAAGAGAAACCCTCAAGCTATACATCGATGAAAATGGGGATGTAAGTAAAATAGCCGATCAGTTGTTTATTCATCGTAATACCCTTCGATATCGCTTGGAAAAAATCCATGAGATTACAGGGAGAGACCCAAGAAAGTTAAAAGACCTTCTAGAACTTTATATCTCTCAATTGTTAAATCAACTAAAACGCTAGTTGTGCAACTGCACAAAATGATAGGGAATAAAGCGTTTTAATTTTTAACAATGGCATAATGTTATCGCTTTCTATTCTCTGTAAAATACAGCTGTACTTAAATTTTAAGAGATGCACAGGAGGGCATACACATGGATATTCAAGTTAGCTCGTTTGGTGCTATAGCAGCACTGGTTATTGCTATTATTCTTATATTAAAAAAGGTTCCGCCAGCTTATGGAATGATTGCCGGTGCTATTATCGGGGGATTATTAGGTGGAGTAAACCTTGCAGATACAGTGAGTTTAATAATGGAGGGCGCAAAAGGTATCATTCCTGCTGTCCTTCGTATTCTAGCAGCTGGTGTCCTTGCTGGTGTGTTAATTCAGTCAGGCGCAGCAGCGATCATAGCTGAAACCATTGTAAAAAAACTGGGGGAAAAGAAAGCGCTTTTAGCATTAGCGCTTGCTACTCTAATTTTGACAACTGTTGGAGTATTTATTGACGTAGCAGTTATTACAGTTGCTCCAATTGCATTAGCTATTGGACACAAAGCGGGAATTTCTAAAACGGGTATCCTACTTGCGATGATTGGTGGGGGTAAGGCTGGTAACATCATGTCACCAAACCCAAATGCGATTGCAGCTGCAGACGCTTTTAATGTACCTCTAACATCTGTAATGGCTGCAGGTATTATCCCGGCTATATTCGGAGTGATCGTGACTTACTTTGTGGCAAAGAAACTTTCAAATAAAGGTGCCCAAGTTTCTATTCATGAGATTCAGAGAGACCAAGATGAGAAACTACCGCTTTTCTTGCCAGCTATTCTGGCTCCATTAACAGCTATCATATTGCTATCACTAAGACCTTTATTTGATATTGTTATAGACCCAATGATTGCCTTACCAATTGGTGGGATTGTTGGTGCTCTGGCAATGGGAAGAATTAAGAAGATTAATGATTATGCAATTGTAGGTTTAGGAAAAATGTCAGGTGTTGCGATTATGCTTTTAGGAACAGGTACTTTAGCAGGGATTATTTCTAACTCAGGACTTAAGGATGTTGTGATCAATGGATTAGAAGCATCAGGTCTTCCAGCTTATCTTCTTGCACCTATATCTGGTGCCTTTATGTCAGCGGCTACCGCCTCAACAACAGCTGGTACAGTAGTTGCAAGTGGTGTATTTGGATCAACAATTATGGAGCTTGGAATTGCAGGACTTGCTGGAGCAGCTATGATTCATTCTGGTGCAACTGTTCTTGACCACTTACCACACGGAAGCTTTTTCCACGCAACAGGTGGAAGTGTATTTATGGACATTAAAGAGCGTATGAAGCTTATTCCTTATGAATCATTAGTTGGTTTAACTTTAGCTGTTGTTTCTACCTTAATCTTTGGAGTATTTAAGCTATTTATCTAGATCGGAGTGGAAAAAATGAAAATTGTTATTGCGCCAGACTCATTCAAAGAAAGTATGACAGCATTAGAGGCGGCTCATTCGATCGAAAGAGGATTAAAGAAGGCTTTACCCAATGCTGAATATGTGAAGGTTCCCATGGCCGATGGTGGAGAGGGTACGGTTCAATCACTGGTCGATGCAACAGGTGGTAGTCTCATTTATATAGAAGTTACAGGTCCTTTAGGGAACAAGGTAGATTCTTTCTTTGGAATTTTAGGAGACGGAAAGACAGCGGTTATAGAAATGGCGGCAGCTTCTGGTCTCCATCAAGTTCCGATGAACCAACGAAATCCGTTGATTACCACAACCAAAGGTACGGGAGATTTGATTCTAGCTGCTTTGGATAAAGGTGTCGAACACATCATCATTGGAATCGGAGGCAGTGCGACCAATGATGGTGGAGCTGGCATGGCTCAAGCTCTCGGCGTGAAATTGCTAGATTCAGAAGGTAATAGTGTTGACTATGGTGGTGGAGAGCTACAACGGATTGAGAAAATTGATCTTTCTGAACTTGACCCACGTGTTAAGGATGTAAAAATAGAAGTTGCTTGTGATGTTGATAACCCTCTTACAGGGGAACGTGGGGCATCAGCAGTTTTTGGCCCGCAAAAAGGAGCCACTCCTGAAATGGTTCAAACTTTAGACAGAAATTTGAAGCATTATGCTGCGAAAATAAAGGAATTTGTTGGAATGGATATTGAGTATGTGGAAGGTGCAGGTGCAGCAGGAGGACTTGGTGCAGGATTAATGGCCTTCTTATCCGCTGAGCTAAAGCGAGGAGTGGACATAGTCATTGATGCTGTTCAGCTAGAAAAACAAGTTCAAGGAGCAACCTTTGTTATTACTGGAGAAGGAAGAATTGATCGACAAACGATTTATGGAAAAACACCAATTGGAGTAGCAAAAGTGGCAAAGAAATTTGATATTCCTGTTTTTGGTTTGGCGGGATTGCTAGGAGAGGAAAGTGAAGTTGTATATGATTATGGTATTGACGCCCTCTTTTCTATCGTACCAGGGGCCATTCCATTAGAAGTTGCTATGGAGAAGGCTCAGGAATTTACGGAGAGACAGGCGGAAAATATAGGACGGCTAATCAAAAGCCTCTGATTTTTAAATCAGAGGCTTTTTCCAGTAAAAGGTTTCGTTACATAAGAAAGATAGGCTGCTAGTCTTTCCCCTCGATGATAGATGTGATTCGTGATCAGGGAGACGATCCATTCCATGATAGCAACAATGGAACGGGGCTTGCGGCATCTTCGCAATAGTTTCTTTGTGGGATGTTGGAGGACAATAAAAAGAAAACGCTTTCAAAAATACTTTTAATCACATATTATAGAAGTAGGGGAAATTAAGAGGAGGGACTAACTATGAGTAACTATGAAAAAATGGATACGAAGGTCATTCACGAGGGGTATTCTTCCAAGGACTTTTATGGAAGTTTATCAACCCCAATTTTTCAAACATCTACCTTTACCTTTGAAACAGCTGAGCAAGGGGAACGTCGTTTTGCTGGGGAGGAGCAGGGATATATCTATTCCCGTTTAGGTAATCCAACTGTGAAAGCATTGGAAGATCGGATGGCATCTCTTGAAGGTGGAGAAAAGGGACTGGCTTTTGGGTCTGGAATGGCAGCTGTTTCTGCCATTTTAATTGCTTTAACAAAAGCTAATGACCACATTGTGTGCTCACAAGGAATTTATGGATGCACATTTGGACTTTTACAACTTCTAAAGGAAAAGTACAATATTGAACATGATTTTAGTCCAATGGAGACAGAGGATCAAATTCGTTCACTCATTCGTCCAGAAACAACTTGCATTTATGTGGAGACGCCGATAAATCCTACCATGAAATTGATTGACTTGCAGATGGTTGCGAATGTGGCAAAGGAGTATGACATTCCTGTTGTAGTTGACAACACATTTTCTTCTCCTTATCTTCAACGACCACTAGAGTTAGGCTGCGATGTTGTTATTCATAGTGCGACTAAGTATTTATGCGGGCATGGAGATGTTGTGGCAGGAATTGCAGTTGGAAAGGAAGACTTTTTACAAAAGGTGTCCATGACAACCTTAAAGGATATTGGAGGAATTATGGCTCCATTTGATGCTTGGCTCCTGCTGAGAGGGATTAAGACTCTGCCAATCCGAATGGATCGACATTCCTCAAATTCAGAAAAAATCTTTAAAAAGCTAAAAAACCATTCCAATATTAACGCCATATACTATCCTGGAGATGAGGAACATCCGAGTTATGAGATTATGAAAAAACAAATGAGTCAGCCAGGTGGATTAATTTCCTTTGAAATTAAAGGGAGTAAAGAAGATGCTCAGCGTTTTCTAAATGAGTTACAATTTATTTCCATTGCGGTAAGTTTAGGTGATGCTGAAACATTAATTCAGCACCCGGCTACAATGACTCATGCCGTAGTTCCGGAAGAATCAAGACTTTCCATGGGAATTACCGACCAATTGGTTCGTTTATCTGTTGGGTTAGAATCTTGGGAAGATATTTGGGAGGATCTTGAGCAAGCTTTAGAAAAGATATAAGGTTTGATGATAGTGATCTGTGTTAGGAAACTAACATAGATCTCTTTTTTTGCAGATAAGCAAGTATAAACTTTCTTATCTGCATAAGGGCAACTAAGGCATACGCCTAAAAGGCTTGGCGTATACCAAGTTTTCTAATGGGAAAACTAAAGGGGATTTGAAAGGATGGGAGGAATAAAGATGTCTGAAACACCTGAACATAGCACTTATTGTCACAGTGAATTTGATACGTTAAAACAAGTAATATTATGCGAACCACGATATATGAGCATAAGAGAAGTTATCAATGAGGCACAAAAAAAGTACAAGGACGAAGGTATAGACGTTGAAAAAGCAATGAAACAACATCATGACTTTGTGGATAAGTTAAGGAGTTTTAACGTGGATGTAACTCTGCTTCTCCCTCATAAAAAATTCCCGGAGCAAGTGTTTACCCGCGATATAGGTTTCACACTTGGCCAAACTATTTTTGTGGCGGAAATGAAGAGTGATGTAAGACAGGGAGAGGAAAATGTACTTAAGTCTTGGCTCGAGGCCGAAGAAATTTCCTACTACAATATTGTGGGGGAAGAGATTGAAGGGGGAGACGTTGTCATTGATCGGGACACCGTTTATGTAGGACTCAGTGATCGCACGAATCAAATAGCAATTAATCACTTAAAAGGACTTTTATCCAAATATGAAGTAATCACTGTTCCGTTTGAGAAAAAATATTTGCACCTTGATTGCGTGTTCAACATTCTTTCCCCAGATTTGGCGTTACTATATCCAGGTGTCATTGAAAAAGAGCAAGAAGAATTGATTCGGTCACGTTACGAGGTCATTGAAATGAATAAAGAAGAGCAGTTTACACTAGGAACAAATGTTCTTTCCATTGGGGATAAAAGGGTATTTAGCCTTCCGCAAAATAAGCATGTAAATAAAGAACTAACAAAACGCGGATTCGATATCATTGAGGTTGATATTTCAGAAATTATAAAATCTGGAGGATCCTTCCGATGCTGTACCTTGCCGATGAAAAGGGAGAGGTCAAAGTAATGAGTGCTACGTTACCTTTAAAATGAAAATGAAGTATAAAAGGTAACCAAGAACATCTCTTGGTTACCTTTTGACATAGAAATGCACAAGGAAAGATCACTAAGTTCACAGATCAATCTTCATAAATAGAAATTTCCTCTACATCTTCTAACCAGAGCCTAGAATTCTCCCCATCTATGTCAGCCATCCAAACATCACGCTCACGATCCATGATTGATTTTCCTCTAAACCATATGATTTTATTTAGAGAAGCAGCATATTGAGGGGAATAGTCCCCATGGCCACGAGGAGGATCGGTGATTTGTTTATTCTTTCCTGACAGTATGTCCACGGTATAAAGTTTAGGCAATGGATGTTCCTTTGGGTCATTGGACCATTCACGTTCCTCAACTCTGGAAGTGACAAGGGAGCTATCATCTATCCAATCAAAATCTAAATCAGAAAATGGATCTGGTGTCAGGGTTCCGGTAGCTGGCATTTCTTTCACAGATAATTTTTTGTCTTTAAATCCATAAACAATTCTTCCTTGCCCTTCGATAAAAGCGAGGATATCTTTTGTAGGCGCCCATTTTGGAGCACCTACTTGATGAATGACATCACCTAGCACTTGAAATTGGTCCCCATTTTCCCCTAAGACACAAACTTTATTTTGGTCCATCGCCCAGGACGCAGTTGGTGAAACAAGAAAGGATAGCCATTTTCTACTTGGAGAAAAAGTGAGGTGACTAGCTGAAATAGCCAAAACAGCATCCTTCTCCTTTCCCCCAACCTTATGAGGAATGGTAAAGAGGGGCTCCACGTTTTCAAAAAGCTTTATATCAGCGAAGGGCTTAGCAATTTTTTTCTTGTAAAGAATAGGAGTTGTCCAACCAGTAGGCAAAATATTGGCTGCGGAACTGAGTATGAAGCCCTCGCCACTTGGATGCCATGTGTAGGAGTCAACCCCGAGTGACACATTAGAAAATCCATTTAAGTCTGAAATGTCTAACACCGAGTGTTGTAAAAAGGCAATGTGATCTGATGAAGGTGCCCAAAGAGGTTGATAGGCATCATAAAAAACCTGTTTCTTTTCTTTGCTTTCAATGTCATACACCCATAATCCTGTTTGTTCCCCTTCATGGGTTGAATAGGATAACTTTCGTCCATTGCTAGACCATTGGGGTGAAAAGGCATTTCCGCCCTCTGTGATTTGAAGTTCTTTTTTACCATGTAAAAGATAAACATTACCATCACGAACAAAAGCTATTTTTTCTTCACTAGCTAATATACTGGATGGAAATACCCCGATTAGAAAAAATATCAAAATAAGTATTCTTTTCATGATGATTTCCTCCTCTCTCTTACTATCAGAAAAAGGGAAAAAACTATGCATGGGCAAGACACCCAGAATACAAGGAAGAAAAGCTAAGAAGGATCTAAACATCATAAGACCAGCAACTCAAACAGACAAGTACAACTTTCTAAAATGATGCATGATTACATGGGAACCTAAGGAAGAGGACATGAAGGGTTTAATAACGCTTTTATTGGACCAACCGGATAGAGGGGAGCTGTCTTTAGTTTGTTAGAAAAAATGATTTTTGCTCCATAACTTGGGAAACCAGAAAGGACAATCTTGTTGCCTAAAGCTATATGAGAAAATAGGAGGGGAAATTTCGGATTGGTTGTATTATGAAATAGTATAGATAAAAAATGAAGAAATCTTTCTCAAATTTTACACTAAGGAGAGAACACTAAATGGCAAGTAAACGAAATACTACCCATGTGTACATTACTGTGGTTGAAATTGAGGATTGGGGTCCAGCTGTTACGAAAGTAATCATAGACCTGGGCAAAAAGATTCCTTTGAACGAAGTTAAAAAGGATACATTTAAGGTTCATGTAACAAGAAGTGATGAAAGACTTTCAAAGCCATTTTTGGAGGAAGGGAATCGTAAAGTTTCCGGTGCATATGTATCTGACAATAAGGGAAATCAATTGGTTTGTGGGACTAGTAATTATGTAGCTATAGAAATGGAGATAGGCCCAACGATTAGACTTGGATCGCCCATGAATTATGATGGGGAAGGAAGCGGATATAATCATTGGATTCAATATGAGGTTACGATTTACCAGGTAGAAGATATAGTTACTCATGGAGAGGTGATTAAAGATTTAATTATAAACCGATCAGTAGGTGAAATACGGAAATTAGTAGATCAGTTTCAAATAGGCAACCATAATTCTGACAAAAAAACGCTAACTTATGCGGAGTATATCCCTAAGAAGGGTAATCAACAAAAACATCCATTGTTCATTTGGTTACATGGTGCTGGTGAAGGTGGGACTGATCCAACAGTAGCCATTGGTGGAACTAAGGTAGTTAACTTTAACACAGAAGAAATTCAAGACCATCTTCATAACGCTTACATACTAGTCCCTCAAACGCATGGGTTTTGGATGGAGGGGTTCATTGGATTTGGAGATGGGACTTCTATTTATCAAGAGGCACTTATGTCTTTGATTGAAGAATATATGGCTAGCCACCTAGATATTGATCCCAATCGTATTTATATTGGGGGTTACTCCAATGGTGGTTACATGACGATGTTGATGCTTCGAGATTATCCGGATTTTTTTGCGGCGGGTCTGCCTACCTGTGAGGCTTTACGGGATGATTTAATAACAAAAAAAGACATTTCAAATTTAGCAAAGACCCCCATATGGTTTGTCCATGCAAAAAATGATTCCACTGTAGATCCTATCCAAACGGTTCTTCCAATTTATAAGCGGTTATTAGCTATTGGGGCACATGTCCATTTAAGCTTATATGATCGTATTGTAGATAAAACAGGATTGTATAAGGATGGAGAGGGTAATCCCTATGAATATGATGGTCATTTTTCTTGGATCCATGTGTATAACAATAACCCGATTATAACGTTAAATGGAGATAAACTGACAATCATGGAGTGGCTGGGCAACCAATCCCTTTCCGTATGATAGGTGTGTGTATTGAAAAACAATAAGAAACGACTGAATCAAATATGTATTGAATCAGCCGTCTTTTATTAATTAAAAATATTTATGCACCGAACGACCGGCTCTTTCGTTGCCAGCCTTTTTCAATTCGAAGAAATAAGCGAGTCCTGGACACACTGTAAATAATGAGAGCCACCCAAATAAAAGTGAAGGAAACCATATGGACATTTGTAAAAGGTTCTCCATAGAGAAAAACTCCGAATATCAGCATTAAGGTTGGTGCAATATATTGAAGAAATCCAACCATTGATAATGGAATTCGTTTAGCACCACTAGCAAATAACAATAATGGAATGGCAGTTGCAACCCCGCCTCCTAGTAAAAGAAGTGTATCTGGTGTACTTCCCCCAAATACACCACCGCCAATTATAGCTATGTAGGTGAGAGCAATAGGCGTAACAATCATTGTTTCAATAGCAAGCCCGAATAAAGATTCAAGTGGCACAAGCTTTTTTAATAGTCCATACATTCCGAAACTAAAGGCTAGCAATAAGGCAATCCATGGAAAAGAATCAAAATGTAACGTCATATAACCAACACCAATAGCTGCTAGAGAGAAAGAAATATATTGGAAAGGACTTAATTTTTCTTTTAATACGATCATTCCAAGAAGAATGCTTAGTAAAGGATTAATATAATAACCTAAACTAACCTCTATCACATGATTGGAATTGACTGCCCATATGTAAGTAAACCAGTTCATGGTTATAAACAAAGAGGCAAGTGTGATTCCAATCGCTTTTTTCTTGTTTTTAATAATGGCACGGCATTCTTTTTTGAAAGCATCCCATCTTTTGATAGAAAAAATGAGAATAATTACAAAGCCAAGAGACCAAATAATTCGGTGGGCGAGAATTTCCCAAGCTGAAATCTCGTTCATAAGCTTCCAATATAGAGGGAGCAGGCCCCACAATAAATAGGAACTCGCTGTGTAGAGTATTCCTAATTTGTTTTCATCCATCATTGTTGATCTCCTATCTTTACCGATTGCATTTCATAAGAACATACCTAGTGTAGAAGGGAATGGAAGAAAAAGCAATTACGAACACTCATGAAACTTTTGTTAAGGTGGGGTATAATAAAGTGAAACTTCAATCAGTAGGGGATCCCCCACTGATTGATAGCTGAACCAATCGGGCATTTACAGGCGGTTTATCCCCCACCTACTCTTTACGTTTCACATAAGACTTGAGGTGGGGTATTATTGCCCGTTAATGCGGGATAAATGCGCATACAGAAAAAAGGGGTGTTATCATGTCTAAATATCAACCGGTCTGGGACCTAGAAGTATTTTTTGAAGGAGGCAGTTCATCTAAAGAATTTCAAACTTACCTTTCTTCATTAGAAAAAGAGATGAGTCAACTAAAGAAGATTGTTGAGGATTGGGATCAACCTAGTAGTGCGGAAGATGTCGGATCTCTACAACAGATTATTAAGTTATTATCTGGCATAACCACTAAATTGAGTGAAAGCTCAGCTTTTGTAAGCTGTCTTCATGCGCAAAATGTCCACGACAAGCAAGCTGGGTTGCTCCGCGCGAAGCTCAATCAATTTTATGCACAATACGCTACCATTTTAACGATGTTTGATGAAAAACTAGTACATATCGATTCATCCGTGTGGGAAGAGTTGTTAGAATCACCAGCATTAGAATCTTTATCTTTCGTTTTAAATGAGCGTCGAGATAAGGCTCAAGAGAAACTTTCTTTAAAACAAGAAGCATTGATTAATGACTTAGCAGTAGATGGTTACCATGGTTGGAGCCAAATGTACGATGTCATTGTAGGGAGTATGACGATTCCTTTTGAAGAAAACGGAGATGTAAAGCAACTTTCTGTTGGTCAGGCTGCAAACAAACTTAGCTCTGCCAATCGTGAAATTCGACAACAAGTTTTTGAAAAATTATCCGAGGCATGGGCTGAAAAAAGTGACTTATTTGGGGAAACGTTAAACCACCTAGCTGGCTTTCGTCTTCAAACCTATAATCATCGGAAATGGGAGGACGTATTAAAGGAGCCTCTCGATTACAACCGCATGTCAGATAAGACGCTAACAACCATGTGGGATACGATTTCTCAAAATAAAGCACCACTAGTTAAATATATAGAACGGAAAGCTCAGCTACTTGGTTTGGAAAAGCTCGATTGGTATGACGTGGGAGCACCTATTGCAAAAACAGAAAATACGATGTCCTATGATGAGGGAGCAGATTTTATTTTAGAGCAGTTCCGAAAATTCGGACCTAAAATGGCTGAGTTTACAAAAGGGGCCTTTGAGAATCGTTGGATTGAAGCGGAGGATCGCCCTGGTAAACGCCCAGGAGGATTTTGTACCAGCTTCCCAGATAGTAAGCAAACACGAATCTTTATGACATACTCTGGATCCGCATCGAATGTATCCACTCTCGCTCATGAACTTGGTCATGCTTTCCATCAGCATGTAATGAATGACCTAGAGCCTTTAAACCAGGACTATGCGATGAACGTAGCAGAAACAGCATCCACTTTTGCTGAAATGATTGTTGCCGATGCAGCCGTAAAAAATGCTTCATCAGAGGAAGAGCGTCTAGCTTTATTAGAGGATAAATTGCAAAGAAATGTTGCGTTGCTAATGAATATCCATGCGCGTTTCTTATTTGAAACAAAATTCTATGAGGAGCGGAAAAAGGGTGTTGTTTCTGTAGAGCAATTAAACTCATTTATGGAAAATGCACAAAAAGAAGCTTATTGTGATGCACTTGGAAGCTATGAGCCTCATTTCTGGGCATCCAAGCTTCACTTCCATATTTCAGACGTTCCGTTTTATAACTTCCCCTATACATTTGGCTTCTTATTTAGCTTGGGGATATATGCTAAGGCAATGGAGGAAGGCCAGGCTTTTGAAGATAAATATATTGCCCTTCTTCAAGATACCGGACGTATGAAGGTGGAAGACTTGGCGAAGAAACACTTAGATGTTGACTTAGAACAACCGGAATTCTGGGAAAAGGCTATTGAATTATGTATCAATGACGTAGAGGAATTTTTGCAATTAACAGAAGAGAAATAATGTTTTATTAGGGAGGTGCTCTCATGGGAGTTCCTTTTTCTAACAAGATAAGAAAGCATAAAATTTGTCTATCTTCAGCAAAAAAGCTTCCTTGAGTAATCTTCGAAGTTTTTGCCCCGAGTAAGAAAAGCTACATAGAGCTACTTCGCAGAAACAAGTGCTTTTCTTGTTTCGAAGGGCGCTTGTGCTTTTCTTAACAGATAGGAAAGTATAAAACTTTCCTATCTGCATAAGTGCAACTAA
>JAWJLM010000057.1 GCA_040191315.1 Bacillaceae bacterium S4-13-56
CCATCCAGGGGGGGAACACATGTATGAGAGAGAAGCAGTTTAACTAATAGAATCACAATTCCTTCAGTTAAAACCTGTAACTATTAAAACTATTAGGCTGGTTTTGATAATACGGTTTATCGTGTAAATAGAAACCACCTTTTTCTTTTTTCGAGATCAAGAAATGGCTGTAGATTTGCTGCGAATGGAAATCAATTATTACTTGATCTATTACCGTTAGCAATCCCAAACCCCGTTTTTTTATTGTAACCTTTCAGATCAGTTTCCTTTTCGGGACAACTTAACTTCAATCTCTTTAAACGACTCTTGAGGCCTATGTCATAAAGAATCTCCGCGGACATAATATTTGTGTTGACAAAAAGGGCGAGTTGCATAGAATAATAGATTGGGGATCTTATATGGGTATGATTATGAAGACAAACCGTAATGAAAATAATAAGCAGGGGATTGAATATTCATTAGTCCCATAAGACAAGGATGATGGCAATGGAATGGATTACCACCTATGGTTTTGGAATTATGATGTTCATCAATATTCTCTTTGGGATCGCCCTCATATTTTTGGAACGGCGAGATGCAAGCGTTACATGGGCATGGCTCATGGTATTAATGTTCATCCCCGTAATCGGGTTTATGGTGTACCTATTATTTGGCAGAAGATTAAATCGCAAACACATTTTTAAATGGGATCAGTTTGATCAACTAGGTGTACAAGAGCAGGTTCAAAGTCAGCTTTCGTCCTTACGAAATGAAACATTTTCTTTTGTGAATAAAGCATCTGAAAAGAATAAAGATCTTATTTATATGTTTTTACAAAATGATGAAGCTGTTTTAACACAAAATAATGATGTTCAAATTTTCTTGGATGGAAAGGAAAAATTTTCTTCTCTGATGGAGGACTTAAAAAAAGCCAAGGACCACATCCATATTGTTTATTATATTATTCGTGATGATTTTATTGGACAAAAAATAGGGGAGATACTAGCACAAAAAGCGAGAGAGGGAGTCGAGGTTAGAGTCCTTTATGATGCATTAGGCTCTAAATCACTGAAAAAATCATCCATTCGTCAGTTACAAAAAGCCGGTGTGGAAATGGAGGCCTTTTTTCCTTCTAAATTTGCCATGATTAATCCTCGTATTAATTTTCGAAACCATCGTAAGCTGGTGATTGTGGATGGTATCATTGGGTACACGGGAGGATTTAATATTGGAGATGAATACCTAGGGATGAGTAAAAAATTTGGTTACTGGCGAGATTCACATCTTCGTATAGAAGGAGATGCGGTACAAAGCATTCAAACTCGATTTTTATTAGATTGGAATCAAGCATCTAGACGACACATTGTGAATCGTTCAAGATATTATCCACCAATATCTGCAGAGGGGAATGTGGGAATTCAGGTTGTAACAAGTGGACCCGATAGTGACTGGGAACAGATAAAGAACGGCTATCTAAAAGTGATTATGTCCGCTAAAAAGTATGTATACATTCAAACTCCTTATTTTATACCTGATGCTTCCGTACTAGATGCTCTTAGAGTCGCTTCCTTATCGGGTGTGGATGTGAGAATTATGATCCCTAAAATGCCGGACCATCCTTTTGTGTATTGGGCAACTTACTCCTATGTCGGGGAATTACTTAATGCTGGAGTTAAGATCTTCATTTATCAAAAAGGATTTATGCATGCCAAAACGATTGTAGCGGATGATGTTGTTTCTTCCGTAGGGACCGCTAACATCGATGTCCGCAGTTTTCGCTTGAATTTTGAAGTAAATGCTTTTTTATATGATGAAGAAATCACATTAAAACTAGTCAATGGGTACCGAGAAGATATGAATCATAGTTCGGAGTTAACGATGGAAATATATAACAACAGATCTCATTGGATCCGTTTTAAAGAATCCATTGCTAGACTATTAACACCTATTTTATAGTCTTGTTCTACATGATAGACTAAGCTAAACTAAAGGCAATAGACTAGAAAAAATAGGGAGAATAGGATATGGACATTAAAAATTTGCAATACTTTATGGAAATTCAAGCCTTAAGGCAGTTCCGCTCAACGGATAATGCATCCTCAAATGAACTTTTGCAAGATGCCTTTGATCAATTGCTTCAAACTGAGATGGAAAAAACAATAGAAGGAACCTTAAAAGGTAGTCACAAAAATTCAATGGTCCAATCCATACAAAATCAGCCCTATTCTATCCCGAATTTTACTGGTTTAACAGCTGATATGGAAGGGTTGATTCAAGAAGCAGCAGATGCTTACCAATTGGATCCAAAACTCATACGAGCAGTCATTCAAGCCGAATCTAATTTTAAAAATGATTCTGTCAGTCACTCAGGTGCCATGGGACTAATGCAACTGATGCCTAGTACGGCAAAAGAGCTAGGGGTAGATAATGCCTTTGATCCTAAACAAAACATTTTAGGAGGCACTAAGTACTTGCGGCAAATGCTGGATCGTTATAGCGGAGATGTGTCTTTGGCTTTAGCCGCCTATAATGCGGGACCAGGAAATGTGGATAAGTACAATGGAATTCCACCTTTTAAAGAAACTCAAAACTATGTTCGAAAAATTACCGAAAAATTACTTTAATACAGTGACTCGGACAAAAAATATTTTTTAAGACAATGAAAAGGTGATTTCTCTTTGAGGAGTCATCTTTTTCATTGGAATACTTGTTACTTAAATGGAGCAGTAGCACCTAAGTGAACACTTCGGCACGCTGTTACCTAAAACTTTGAAACGGGAAAAAATCGTCACTAAAGCCTCAAAATTGTCATATAGAAAGGGAAATCGTAGCTCTTAATCAAAAATGGAAGCATCCGAGTGAAGGGAATATCATAAAAACGTCATTAAGAATAAAAAAACTGTCTCTGAAAATTAGCACTTAGAATTTTATAATCATCACGTAACGTGTATAGTCGGTACCCAATGATCTTTTGTATCACGTCAATTGGTCAAAAAGCACGAAAATTATCAAACAAACAAATTGATATTTCACTAAGTGCTGATAGGTTTGTCCACACTCATTAATCTATCTTCTTGTCATTTCACAAGAGATTCATAGTTTTCTCCCTAAGTACATATGTTAGGTATAGGACAAGACATTATAGAAAAGGGAGATGCTATGAAAAACACCAATCAATCAATCCTCTCGTTTATCATAAAAATTATTTTGGGTACTATTGGCGTCTTTGTACTGACTGCCTTTCTGACTATACCAGCTAATAGTAAATTCTTTGAGTATCCAGCGCTTGAAAACCTAACGGAATTTGAAAGTGTAACAGACTCGATGCTTTTGTTAATGAGCTATGAGATGCCATTACTTGAACAGCAGCTGGAAAATCGAGACATTGAGAAGCCCTCTTATTCCAATTTGTTTTTTGACGTTTTTTCAGGAATATCCCCAAATGATTATACAAGTCTTATAGATCACGAGTTGCCAGGTTTGGATATCTATTATAACCTCCAGACTGGTGGGGAAGAAGCGATGCCAATAGAATCACCTCCACCTGATTTTGATAAGCTTCTCAAGGAGGACAAGGAAGATGAACCGGAAGATCCTAGCGAGGATCCTAATGCAGAGATGGCTGATGTCTTTATTTATCAAAGCCACGGATGGGAAGCCTATTTCCCTTTAATGGAGGAGAAGGATGCAACGAAGTCTGATAGTACTAAAATAGAAGAAAACGTGGTAGGAGTAGGGGCCATGCTTAAAGAAGCTTTAGAAAAGAAAGGAATCTATGCTATCCATGACAAAACGAACTCCATTAAGGTGCTTGCTGAAAATGGATGGGGCTATAATGAATCCTATCAATTATCAGGAAAGATATTAGACCAGGCAGTAACGATTAATAGTGGATTAAACTACTATATAGACATTCATCGTGATGGCACACCGAAGGAAGTAACAACGGCAACCATAGAAGGGAAAAAATACGCTAAATTATTTTTTGTAGTAGGAAAAGAACATGAAAACTATGAAATGAACTATGAACGGGCGAAACAGTTGAATAAAGCCTTGGAAGAAAAATATCCTGGAATTAGTCGCGGGGTATTTCTAAAGGATTATTCAGATGGAAATGGAGTATACAATCAAAATATATCATCAAACTCCTTCCTTATTGAATTTGGAGGGGAAGAAAACAATAAGGAAGAGCTTGAAAATACAGTAAATGCGTTTGCTGAAGTCTTTGCTGAATTTCATCAGACAGGAAAAGAAGTTAATGCCGATTAAGGAGTATAACACGTGGGACCTTTTTAAAGGGGTTCTGCGTGTTTTTGTTTATAAGTAAAATTTGTAGTAGTGTGAAAATGACCATAAACCTGCGCAAAGAAGGGAAAAAGTTGAGCATTGAATCTGATCATTTTGCGCATATAAAAGGAGAAGCGAGCATTGAATAGGGAACTTGAGCATAGGAAAAGAAAACCGCGCATTCATTTAAAAAAGCTGAGCATTAAACTTTTATTTATGAGCATACCTCCCTAGAAATCCGCGCATAAAATGAAAATGTGAGCATATAAACTATAGTTTGAGCATATGATTAATAGTTTGAGCATAAAAACTGCTAACCTCACCATGATCATCCAAATTAAAATCGAATGATTATCCATTAAAAACCAATGTTCCCTCACTAACAGAAGTAACACTTTATCTACACCCCAATAAATCGTTATAATAAAGGAATATGATGAACACGAGGAGTTTTAATATGAAGGTATTAACTGTTTCTGATTTACATAAAACCTATGGAGAAAAGACATTATTTGATCATATATCTTTTTCCATAGGTGAAAAAGAAAGAATTGGATTAATTGGTGTTAACGGAACTGGCAAATCTACATTACTTAGAACTATTGCTGGAATAGATGGGATTGAGGGAGGTAAAATAGACCATCCCTACGATTATCGAGTGGAGTACCTTTCTCAGGAGCCTGAAGTAGATTCAAAACAAAACGTTTTGGATTATATATACGAAGGGGATACTCCCATTATGAATGCCATTAGGGAGTATGAAAGGATCCTACAGCAACTTGAAACTGATCCAAATAACTCTAAAATTCAGGATCAGTTATACAAACATCAACAAAAGATGGATCAACTGGGGGCGTGGGAGGTAAGTTCTTCAGCAAAATCCATCTTGACTCGGCTGGGAATTAGTGAATTTTCTAAGACCTTAGGTGAGCTTTCAGGAGGACAAGTCAAACGTGTAGCTATTGCACGAGCCTTGATTCATCCGGCTGACCTTTTAATTCTGGATGAGCCCACTAACCATTTGGATCATCAGGTCATTGAGTGGTTGGAGGTCTATTTAACTCAGTATCCTGGTTCCATATTGTTAGTTACCCATGATCGATATTTTTTAAATCGAGTAACGAACCGAATTTTTGAATTAGATTTTGGTCGATTATACATTTACCAAGGGAACTATGAATATTTTCTGGAGAAAAAAGCGGAACGTGAGCAACAAGAGTTTTCAAGTGAAGATAAAAGACAAAATACGTTAAGAAGAGAGCTAGCATGGTTACATAGGGGTGCTAAGGCTCGAACCACCAAGCAAAAAGCAAGAATTCAACGTGTGGAAGAATTAAAAAGTCAATCTGGACCAAGTGCTAGAGGGAACATTGAGGTTAATATCGGATCTGCCCGTCTTGGGAAAAAGGTAATGGAGTGTAGGGAAGTCACTAAGTCCTTTGAAGGCGAAACACTACTTCATGACTTTTCTTATTTATTTGTACCTGGAGAAAGATTGGGAATTATCGGGCCAAATGGCAGCGGAAAAACAACCCTCTTAAACCTCTTGGCAGGGAGATTAGAACCGGATTCAGGTGAAATTGAAATCGGTCCAACTGTAAAGATAGGTTATTATACACAGGATCATGAAGAAATGGATGGAAATCTTAGAGTAGTTGATTATATAAAAGAAGTGAGTGAAGCGGCTGATGGGCAAATTATCACAGCTGAACAGCTTCTCGAGAGGTTTTTATTTTCCAGGGCCCATCAATACACTTATATAAGGAAACTTTCTGGTGGAGAGCGACGTCGATTATACCTTCTTCGTGTTCTAATGGGGGAGCCGAATGTTCTTTTATTAGATGAGCCAACCAATGATTTAGACACTCAAACCTTAAGTATTTTAGAGGATTATTTAGAACAGTTCCCAGGTGTGGTCATCACTGTGTCTCACGATAGATACTTCTTGGACCGAGTGGTAGATCAACTTTTGTCTTTTGAAGAAAAAGGGATGCCAAGAAGATTTTACGGGAACTACTCCGAATATTTGGAGAAAAAAGTGGAACAAGAACAGGATAAACCATCGGTACCAAAATCCATTACTACAGAAAAAACCAAAAAGAAAAAGCTCTCCTATAAAGAAAAGCTTGAGTGGGAAAATATTGAGGATAGGATTGCTGATATAGAGGGAAAAATTGAAGAAACAAAGCAACAAATAGTGGATGCAGGAAGTGAATCAATGCTTGTTCAAGAGCTCTTTGAAAAGCAACAAGACTTGGAGAAAGAACTCGAAGAAGCAATGGAAAGATGGGAAGAATTATCGCTTCTTGTCGAAGAAATAGAACAATCGTGAGCTTGTACATTTATTTCGTTATATGAAATAATAAAAGATATCACACGCACTAAAGGAGGCAGTAAAATATGAATGATTTTCAACAAAATCTAGAAAAATATGCAGAACTAGTCCTGAGAAAGGGAGTCAACCTTCAAAAAGATCAACCTTTAATGGTTAATGCACCTGTTGATGGGGCCTATTTTGTTCGAGTTGTTGCTAAAAAAGCCTATGAATTAGGGGCAAAAGAAGTACATATCAACTGGACGGATGATGACCTTGTCTACATGCGATATAAGAATGTGGATCAAAAGGTTCTGGAAGATTTCCCACAATGGAGAGTAGATATGCTTACTGGATATGCTAAGGAGGGTGCTGCTGTTCTTTCCATTTATGCAACAGATCCTGATTTATTGAAAGGGATTGATTCAGCAAAAATCGCAGCAGCAAATAAGGCGCAAGGTACTGCACTTAAAGAGTATCGCGATTATACAATGAATGATAAAATTCCTTGGACTGTGCTTTCTATCCCAGTTGCCACTTGGGCCAAGAAGATTTTCCCAGACTTAACGGCTGAAGAGGCCCAAGAAAAGCTATGGGATCAAATTTTCAAAATTGTCCGTGTGGATAAAGAGGATCCTGTACAGGCTTGGACGGAGCATAACCAAACCTTGGCTAAGGTAGAAAAATTCCTAAACGAAAAGAAATTTAAGAAATTAGTGTATAAAGCACCTGGAACAGATTTAGAGATCGAGCTTCCCGAAGGACATCTTTGGAAAGGTGGTTCTGCAAAAACTGAAAAGGGTATAGAATTCAATCCTAATATGCCAACAGAAGAGGTTTTCACGGCTCCTCATAAATATGGGGTTAATGGAAAGGTTTCAAGCACATTACCTTTAAACTACGGTGGAAATGTGATTGATAAGTTTACCCTTACATTCAAAGATGGAGAAGTTGTTGATTATGCAGCAGAAGAAGGCTTGGATACATTAAAGCATTTGTTAGAAACGGATGAAGGTTCTCGTCGCCTAGGTGAGGTAGCATTAGTACCTCATCAATCTCCAATTTCTCAATCTGGACTGATCTTTTATAACACGCTGTATGATGAAAATGCATCTTGTCACTTGGCGTTAGGAAAAGCTTATCCAACGAATGTGGAGGGTGGATCCGCCATGAGTGACGAGGAGCTCGATAAGAATGGTATCAATGATAGCTTAAGCCATGTTGATTTTATGATGGGATCTGCTGAGCTTGATATTGATGGAGTAACTGCAGATGGTCAAGTACAACCTATTTTCCGCAAAGGGAATTGGGCAATTGATTTTTAAAAAAGAATAGGGTAGGGCTGTTGATTTATTCAACAGCCCTTATTTTTACTTTGTATACCTGAAATGAAAGTGGAGGGTGGCACATAAATAATGAAATTAGCACCTAACCGAAGTGATCGTCACCCAAATTAAGTAAGACCATGAAAAGCGTCACCTAAATGGATAAAATTAGCACTATGAGGTTTTGGAGGTGGCACATAAACAATGAATCCAACACCTAAACAGAGGGGTTATCACCCAAAGCAAGTAAATGGCACTATGGTCACAAAAAGCGTCACCCAAACAGGTGAAATTGGCACTAAGAATTCTAGAATCGTCACGCAAACAAAGAAAACATCACCTATCCAAATGGATTAGCACTCAAACAAAACACGTAGCACTATACTGTGAACACAAAGCAAATTCCAAAGAAGATTCCTGAACCCACTACTTAAATTAACCCCATAAAATCCCCCTCTACCATTTCGGAAGAGGGGGTTATTATATTGAGCAAACCTACCAAGAAAGGATGTGGAAAACTTCAGAGGAGAAGGGAATGAGCTGTTACCACCTTCCCCTTAAAACCTATTGATTCATTAGTGCTTGCAAGGAACCTGCATTGTCACGCAGAGATTGAATAGCCTCTAAACCAGCAGTTAATCCAGCTGTTCCATTCATTGTTTCAGCGGCAACTGGTGGGAAGCAAGTGATACCAGCGAAGTTAGATAAATCAACTTCGAAACATGCACCAGTTCGGATAAAATTGTCAAAGCCGCTAAATGGGGCTTCTCCTTCTTCACAGATATCAGGAATTAAAAGTTCTAGTACAGCACAGCAGTCACCATTATCGGTAAATTTCTTCACTCGGAAGAACGGTGAGAAGAAAGGGTGTGCACATCCATTATCGTTTAATACACCCCATCCAAAGTAAGGTAATAAACCTGCAAATGCATTGTCGCATGCGCAAGTTAACATAAATGGAACTGTGTCTGCAACGGGGCCACTAGCTTGAGGGGATACAAGCATGTCACGAATAGAGCGTTCACAGCTCACATCACAACAATTATCAGCTACAGGTGCCACTTCGTTTTGTGCCGCATTAATCTCCCTTACTCTTTCACATACACAGTTGCTACCTTTGTGGGAACATCCCATGTTTCCTTCACTCCTTTTAATTTTTTATCTTACAGTAACAATCTATTAAATAAGGAGTGAAATTGAATGGGGGAATATACTAACATATTAAAATGTGCGAGTTTCATAGGACAAATATAAAAAAAAAGAGAAGGCCTACGAATAGGTTTCCTTCACTCCTTTTGCAGTGTTATATATTTTAACGTGATTACAATAATTCTAAGCAACCAAGAACCACCTGTGCTAAAAAGAAGCTAAGAATACCTCCTTCATTTGAATATTCTCCAACCCCCCTCATTTTTGCGCCTAACCATCCAATGGAACTATAAGCAAAAGCTAGTCCAGTGCCGGCTACGACTCCAGCACGAAGGGCATATTTTCAAATGGAAGTTGACGCCATCACACCTCTATCTTTTAAGGCGGAATTTATGGGAATGATCATTTACGATATCTGCACAGGGGTCGGAATTAATTTGATGGAGCGAAGAACAACAACTTAGTTTTCCTTGTTTCAATGGAGCTTATCATGTACATTTAAGAAAGAAGAGGTATGCTAGAGTTAGAAAAGAGGTAAGACTATGGAATTGGTTTCCTATCACAACAATCCAAGACATTTCTTGGATGAAGTAGAAGATTATTTAATTACAAAAGAAGCTATGCACAACCTTCCTTTAGGAATTGTTCATCGTCTTGTCAATCATCTGCCTTCTTACCCTAATGCCCCTTTCCTGTTTGCTTTAAAGCAGGGAGATGAAACTGTAGGTGTAGTTATGAGAACTCCACCTCATCATTGGATTGTGTCTTTTGAGGAGAAGACTAGAGAACATGCTATTAAAACGGTTACTAATACATTCTTACAACAAAATCTTGATGTTCCTGGAATAGTAGGGGGACAGAAAGATGTTCTCGAACTAGCGGAAGTGTGGGGGGAACCGTATGAAGTGGAAATGGATCAATGGATATATCAAATAACCAAGGTAACTCCCATACCAAAGGCGCCAGGAAAACTTAGACCTGTGGAGAAACCATATGCAAACCTGCTAGCCAGATGGCTATGGCAATATGGTCAGGAGGTGCAGGAGCCAATGGAAATGGAAAGAGCTATTACGATGGCTGATCGGTTTGTTAAAGAGAAATCTGCTTATCTGTGGGAGGTAAATGGGAAACCTGTTTCTATGGCTAATAGCTCACGAGCAACTAAAAACGGTGCATCGATAAATGCTGTGTTTACACCAGATGAGTATAAACGAAAAGGCTTTGCAACAAGTTGTGTTGCAGAACTAACTCAGAAGTTATTAGATCAGGGAAAAACCTTCTGTACTTTATATACTGATGCCGCTAACCCGATTTCAAATTCTATTTATCAAAAAATTGGTTATCAAAAAATTGGCGATTCTGTTATGGTGAAGTTTAAATAATTATTGATGTACCCCTCTTCCTGTTTTGGAGAGGGGTTTGTTGTTGGGTAAAATGGGGAGACGCACAAACTCCTGAACGTGACGCACAAATCGTACGAACTGACGTGTGCCAACTCTCAAATGTGACGCGTGGAATTAAGGGTGATGCACAAAAATAAACAATAAAAAAGCTCGTCCACAACATAAGACGAACTTTTTTATAATTAATAATGGGTATTACGCGTGTTTTTCCCGCCATTCATGATAAAAATGAGAAATGATCGCCTTAGCGACTGCATATACAGGAATGACGATAAGAAGTCCAAGGAAGCCAGCTATATTTCCCGCTGCTAAGATTAAAGTAATAATCGTTAATGGATGAATGTTTAAGACTTTGCCCATTATATTTGGTGAAATTAAATTACCTTCAATTTGTTGGGCAATGATCATTAAGATAGTGATGTAGACCGCGAATATAGGATCTTGGAAAACTCCAACTAAGATAGCTGGTATGGCAGCAATGAATGGACCAATAAAAGGGATTACATTGGTGGCCATAGCAAACACAGCCAAGGTGAGGGAATAATTCAATCCAATAATGATATATCCTATATATAACATAACCCCGACACAAATACTGACGGTCAATTGACCTAGAATAAAGGCAGAAAGCGTATTGTCAATGGTACTCATAAGTTTAGAAACACTTTTTGCTTTTTCTTTGCTAAGAAATTTGGTGACAAAAGGACGCAGTTTTTCGCCATCTTTCAATAGAAAAAATAGAAAGAAAGGAACTAAGAAAAGAGCAAAAATATAGTTCGCTAATTGGCTAATAAAATCAAGGATCAAGCTAATAGCATTTACTGCATAATTCTCAATATTTTCAATGAATCCCTCTAGCGTACTATTAACCTGTTCGGGGAGGAACTGTTGATTGTCCTTCCAATAGTTAAATAAATCTTGAATACTTCCGGTGATTTGAGGAAGGTTGTTATAGAGCCTAGTAAACTGATCTTGTACAATTGGAGCGATATATCTTGAGATTAAAAAGATTATGAATCCCATTAAGACAAAGATCAATAGAATGGAGATGATTCTTGGGATTTTAAATCGATCAAGTAATTTAACAACTGGGCGTGTAATATAATACAAAACCCCTGCTACAGCAAAAGGGAAAGCGACAGCTGTAATATAGTCTATCACTGGATCAAATACGAAGCCTACCTCCCCGAACAAAAGAAAAAGCAGAGCAATTAAAATAGCAACAACGAGTGCTTTAAACCATTTCGACTGATACATTATTATCACACAACCTTTATGTAAGTTCTATATTTATTATTTATTCTATCATTTAAAATTCCTACTATAATCATAGACAGAAAAAATAATTATAACCACTCTAACAAAATAATTATAACTGTTCTTTTTTTGGGATGCTATTATTAGATCGTATCCTCGAGAAATTATGGATCTCCCTTTGGAGATGGAGATGAAGGAGGCTATATGGGGGAAGGAAAATAGTTATCATAAATCACTATTTCTAGTCACTGCATTAAAAAAATGGGGGCTGGGATCCGATTAGCAAAAGTTTAACAGATATGAAGATACCAGCAAAAGAATTATTTCATTGGTAGGAACAAACTACGAGGTTATTATAGAGGAAGAAGATGCCCTACCAATGAATAATGTGATTGACTGTAGTATGTATGTCGTATATTATTAGTGTAATCATATACATTCCTTTCATTAAAGGGGAGTAGCTACGGAAATAAGTAATGTCGTCATTTCGGGACACAATCCCCGGCATTACTAACATCAAAACAATTGATGTTTATCGAGACCTTTACTTTTACAGTAAAGAGCTCTTTTTATTGGCAAATAAGAAAAATAAACTTTTTTATCTGCTTACAGGGAAACTAAGACATACGTCCAAAAAGCGTGGCGTATGCCAAGTTTTTCTAAATTAAAAAGGAAAGGCCTTTACCTGTTTAGGTGAAGGCCTTTTGTTTTTAACCTTCATGAGTAGGGTAGTATAGAAAAATAGATATTGGGAGGAAACGAAAAAAGTGGGTAAAGAAAGTGTTCTAGGTCAAAATAAAACAAAACAGAATTTTAAAGATAGAGGGGAATGATTAAATGGATATAAATTTACTAATGGAATATGGGTGGGTTCTTTTAGTGCTGGTTGCCCTTGAAGGGATTTTAGCTGCAGATAATGCACTCGTCCTTGCAATAATGGTGAAACATCTACCAGACGATCAAAGGAAAAAAGCATTATTTTACGGATTAGCAGGGGCATTTGTTTTCCGTTTTGCTTCTTTATTTATTATTTCTTTTCTGGTAGATGTATGGCAAGTACAAGCAATAGGAGCGTTATACCTTTTTTATATTGCGATTAGCAATATAATTAAAAAGCGTAGGGATAAAGGGGACGTGGAAGAGGATAAGATTGATCAGGGATCAGGATTTTGGGCAACTGTTTTTAAAGTAGAAGTTGCAGATATTGCATTTGCTGTGGATTCTATCTTAGCTGCTGTTGCTCTTGCTGTTGCTTTACCGCAAACTAATTTGCCGAACATAGGAGGAATGGACGGTGGCCAATTTTTAGTCGTATTAACGGGTGGCTTAATGGGAGTGGTCATTATGAGGTTTGCTGCTGGTTATTTTGTAAAATTACTTCATAAAAGACCTGGTCTGGAAACGGCTGCCTTTGTCATTGTGGGGTGGGTAGGTGTAAAATTAGCAGTAATAACTTTAGCTCATGAGGATTTAGGATTAATACCTCATGATTTTCCTCATTCCACATGGTGGAAAATTACCTTTTATGTTGTGTTAGTGGTCATTGCTTTAATTGGTTGGTTTAGTTCTAAGGAAGAGAACCCATCAGACCAAACGATAGAAGGCCATTAAAAATAACATAAGTAAATTTATCCAATATGGGGAATGATAGGAGTAGAAGTTAGAAAGGGGATTTTCCATGGCGTTCTATCAGAAAAAAAGTGAACCAATACCAGAGGTTGAGACTAAGGTGTGGTCATGTGTGAACGAGGACTGTTCAAGCTGGATGCGAGAGGATTTCACCTTTGAAGAGAAGCCAACTTGTCCGAAATGTCAATCAGAAATGGTAAAAGAAACACGAGTACTGCCACAGATCAGCTAAGAGGCACCCTTTTTGGGTGTCTTTTTGCTATACTAGTTAAAAAGTAGAAGGAGATCTTGACTATGGGAAAAGCAACAGACCAACCAAAATCTCAATTACATTATTTACAACATCGAGTGAAGCTTTTACAAAATGTCTTGGAACAAATGGAAAAAAGCGAACTAGAGAAATCGGACTGGGAGCAAGTAGTACGTATGTTAGAGATGTTGACAATGAAAGCAAAGAGATATCAACAAGACTGCGAACAACGAACATCAAAAAAGTAGTACGTTAATCAGCATATATTTTTAATAATTACAGAACATGAAATTAGAACCTGCTAATTATTAAAGGAGGATCTTCAATTGGCAAAACATAATTTTTACTTAAAATCAGATTGGCCAGGCGGAAGAAACTCTGTCGGTCATATTGATGCAGGGTATTTAAAAACACAAGTTTCAATTCCACAAGAGATGGATGGCCCTGGAGTGGGAACTAATCCAGATGAGATGTTGTTAGGGGCTTCTGCTACTTGTTATATCATTACCTTAGCGGCTATGTTGGAAAGGTCTTCTGTCGATGTAAAAGAGTTAACCCTTGAATCGGAAGCGGTAATTGATGTAACGGATGGCGTATATACTTATGAAAAAATTATTCATCGTCCCAAAATCGTACTAGAACATCCTGAAGATGAAATTAATTGCCGTACGACCCGACGATTGGCAGAAAAGGCCGAGGAAAGTTGTATGATATCCAAGGCAATCAAGGGGAATGTGGAACTTGAGGTACACGTGAGTATTCATTAATTGTCATAACTTATGAATTGCGCTTCCTATTTAATTTAGGTATAGTGAAAGAAACAATTGAATAGCGTTTCCTTCGGGGCGGGGTGAAATTCCCTACCGGCGGTGAGAGCCCGCGACCTGTCAATACCATGTATTGATGGCTGATTTGGTGAAATTCCAAAGCCGACAGTTAAAGTCTGGATGGGAGAAGGAGAAAAAGTAGGATAACCTGTTTAACAGCTCACCTCCTTTGTTTGTGATTGTTTTCACAAAAAAGGAGGTCGTCTTTCTACTAAAAACAAATTCTGCCCGTATACCCTGAATTCATTTTCAGGGTTTTTTTGTTCGCCCGGCATGGGCGAACTCTAACAGGTGAAA
>JAWJLM010000058.1 GCA_040191315.1 Bacillaceae bacterium S4-13-56
GTTTGGGTGTGTTGGCAAGAACCGTCCCCACCAACACCCGCCAACACGGTTCGATCAGTAATCTGTTATGATAATATCTCTGTTTATTAGGGATTCGATTACTTCAGTGACTTGAAAGGATACCTGTGGACTATCGTAATTCTCGAAGGAATATTCACATTGGTCTTTGTAATTCATGATTTTATTATAGTGGGCCATATGTCGGTTGATATCCTCTTGACTATCTTGTCGTTCTATTTGACGATTGAGAACGGTGTCATGGTCAGCGTAGATGAAGAGTCGTATGACCTTATCCCCATACATATCCTTTAATTTATTGGTTCCCTCAGGATTCAACGCCAGGTACACAAGATTACTAGATGTAAATGCCTTAGAGATATCTTCTTCACGAATTCCATAATGATATCCATCAATTTCAACACTTTCTATAAACTCCTGTTTCTCCTCCATTTCTTTAAAGGTTTCCAAGGTGACAAAATGATAGTCCTCTCCATCCTGTTCGTAATGTCGTGGGGCACGAGTGGTGTAGGATAAAATCGCTGCCATATCAAACATGGTGGCAACCATTTTCCCAATCGTCTTTCTGCCTGAGCCATCAGGTCCAGTGTAAATGAAAAGCTTTTGGTTCTTCTTCATTTGATACATAAACAAATCTCCTTTAATCATAATTTGACTTAAATTCCAAAAGAGGAATAAAATTCTAAAATGAAGATACCTATAGTGTACCATATTTTTTCATTTATTTTTAGACTATTCTGAAAAAAATCTAGGGACAGGAACACCAGTAGGGACAGGAACCCCAGTAGTTCCTGTCCCTACCGTACCACTGGGTCAGGCCAAATGGCGTTCGGCCTTCTTTGCAGAAGCAAAATAAAAAATTCCTGTAACAAATTGTTACAGGAATTTTTTATTTTTTATTCTGATTTTGATTGTTGTTGAGACATTAAAGCACTTTGGACTTGGCTTACAGCTGTTTGAGCTTGTGCAATCTCAGTAGCAGCTTGTTTAATTGCTTCTTGAGCCATTGTTTGATCGGACTGAGATTTTTCAATGGCTTGGGTTAATAATTCTTTTGTTAAAGCAACATTACCTTTAGCCTGGTTTAATTGATTGACATCGATTTGTTGTTGTGGCATAAAAAAACTCCTTTTTTCATTTTGAATTACACTTTTATAATGACCAAGGTATCAGTTTATATTGATGGTTATTTTTAGTATCTATGCCATATACTAAAACATCATTAACCCTATCAGCTCTTACAATGCCAAAACTAATTCATTTGCTCAATAAAAACATTTTCATTTCCTAATTATGGTAATTAGAGGAAAGAATAATAAATTTCAATATTGTCCAATATATTTAGATAAATCGCGGGCTTGCGATTACTCGGCCCACTGAAAACATTTGTCGCAACACCGAACGGACTCGTATAATAAGGATTTTTATAAGGTTTTATGGATTATCGGTCACTTTTATCCATTTTGGATAAAAGTGTGTTACAATAAATTTATTGCTTATTGGGGGTGAAATTAAATTATGAAGAAAGCCAAATGGAAATTCATAGTACAAATTTTTTTATCATTTTTGAAAATTGGTCCAGTTACTTTTGGTGGAGGTTATGCAATGATCCCGATGATTGAGAGGGAAGTAGTTAATAACAAAAAGTGGGTCCAAAGTAAAGATGTTACGGAAGTGTTCGCTATTGCAGAATCTGTTCCAGGTGCAATTGCGATAAACTCTGCGACATTCATTGGGTATCGCCTAGCTGGAGTATGGGGTGCTATTGCTGCAATGTTTGGTATATTATTACCAACATTTCTAATCGTTGTTACACTTAGTATTTTATTCCTTTTAGTAAAAGACAATCCCTACATTGAATCTGCGTTTGTGGGTATTCGTGCTGCTATTGTTGCTTTAATTTCTTTTGCAGCATATAAAATAGGTTTGACAGCTGTATATGATAAAACCACTTTAGCAATCGCAGCTGTTACAACAATAATTTTACTTTTTCTACACATACATCCGGTTATAATGATTGTCTCTGGGATATTCACCGGAATCTTCTCGGTTCAGATAAAAAAATGGCTTGGTATTGCTACCCAATTAGAAAAAGAACTTCCAGATGTAAAAGAAGAAAGAGAACAAGAAATAAAAGGGGCGTAGGAGTGATTATTGAATGGAAATTTTATCTGAATTATTTCTAACTTTTTTGATGATTGGCTTTGTATCATTTGGTGGTGGTTATGCGATGATTCCGGTTATAGAAATGGAAGTATCTAACCATGGTTGGATGACTACACAGGAATTTACGGACGTCATTGCGATTGCAGGTATGTCGCCGGGGCCCATTGCAACAAATAGTGCTATATTTGTAGGTTACAAGACTGCTGAATTACCAGGTGCAATTGTTTCCGCTCTAGCAATGGTTATTCCTTCCTTGTTGATTATTTTAATCATTGCTACGTTCTTTTTCCGCTTTAATGAAAAGCCTCTTGTTAAATCTGCTTTTTATGGGCTGCGTCCAATTATTACAGGTCTAATTGTATATGCAGCAATAAAATTTGCGATTTCAAATGATGTGCTATCTACGGAAGTGTCTTGGCATACGCTAAGTCTTTTAATGATATTTGGCTTATCACTATTCGCGCTAATTAAGTTACGAATGCATCCAGTGCTTGTGATTGCATTATCAGGTATTGTCGGAGTAGTTTTATATTAATCCTATTCTATTAGAGGAGGCTAAAACTTGTTTCGTGAATTTTTTCAAGAAAAGGCTGCAAAATATCAATCAATCAAGCAAGTTTATTATTTTATACACAAATATGGACCTATTACAAAGGCTGAATTGTTAGAATTGACCCAATTAAAGCAAACAACAATGGTCCGTCATCTCGAAGAATTATTGAATCGTAATTATATCAAAATAAAAAGTTATGAAAAATCAACTGGGGGGAGGCCTCCAGCTCTGTATGAAATTAACCCTTTTGCCAGTTACATTATAGGAATTGATTTATCGAGGACTCGTACGGAAATATTATTATTAGACCTGAATTTTATAAAACGTGATAATTATTCCTTTGTTATGTCAAGCGAACATACACCTGAAGTAACTATCCTTTTATTAAAAAGAAAGATAAGGGAACTATTAGATAAAAATGGAATAAAAATCGAGCAATTACTTGGAATTGGGATTGGGGCAGTTGGTCCAATTGATCGGGAAAATGGAATAATACTTCACCCAGATTTATTTCCAGCTCCTGGATGGTACTATGTACCTATTGTAAAAGAGCTAGAAACAACTTTTGGTACGAAGGTTATGATAGAAAATGGAGCGAATACTGCTGCCTTAGGTGAATACAGTGCCACTTCTGTTCAGTACAGTAATTATCTTTACTGCATAAGTGGAAGAGGGTTACGTTGTGGAGTATTAACAAATGGTCAATTTATGAAAAATAATACTGGTGATGCGAGTAGCTTTGGGGAAATTATTATTGATATAGATGTGAAAAATCCAAAGGAAAATAAAACATTGTCAACCTATACATCACTTGATTATATGTTAAAAGAAACAAAGCGAAGAATATCGAATGGTGAATCATCCTCATTATTACTCTATCTAAACAATCGTGATGTTGAATCCGCTACAATAAATGACTTTTTGGTTGCTCTTAAAAATGGAGATAAGCTCATTCAAGATATTGTCCATAAATCTGCATATTATTACGGGATAGGACTAGCAAATATCATTAATATTATCCATCCTGAGAAAGTTATTTTGAAAAGTCTTCTAATTGATGTGTATCCAAGCTACTTTGATAATATTATTGAAATTGCAAAACAATACATCTACAGATACGATCAAGCAAAAGTATCTTTTGGAAAGGGACAATTAGAAAATGCGGTTTCCATAGGGGCGTCTGTACTTGTTTTTAATTCTTTTTTTAAATAGTGGTGAAGAATCTAGAGAATTTTTTAGGGAGTTTGACTTCAAACTTGAACATTGGGGGAGAAAAAATGAATGAAAAAAACCAGATTCGACCTTGCTGTGCGGCAAAAAGAAATAGTGAAGCAATTGGTAAAACGAATCAATATATAAAAAAAAGAGAAGAAAAAAATTCTAATATAAAGTTTAAAGAAAAAATGATCTACTTGCCAGGTGGAGAATATTTAATGGGTACAGATGACGGGGAAGGTTTTCCTTCTGATGGAGAAGGACCTGTAAGAAAAGTAAAAGTAGATTCCTTCTATATAGATAGTTACACAGTAACTAATGAAGAATTCAATCAATTTGTTAAAGAAACAGGCTATAAAACGGAAGCGGAGCTGTTTGGATGGTCTTTTGTCTTTTATAAATTTTTCTCTCCTGACAACAAAGTGCAACAAGTAGCGGGTACACCATGGTGGTTTGCCGTTGAAGGAGCTTATTGGTATCAACCTGAAGGGCCCGGTTCTTCCATAGTAAATCGAATGGATCACCCTGTTATTCACGTATCATGGAATGATGCTGTTGCATTTTGTAATTGGGCTGGTAAACGATTACCAACAGAGGCGGAATGGGAATATGCTGCCAGGGGTGGTTTAGAACAAAAGAAGTATCCCTGGGGAGATGATTTAACCCCAAATGGAGAGCATTATTGTAATATATGGCAAGGAGATTTCCCGCGTGAGAATACAAAAGAAGATGGTTTTTTAGGAACAGCACCTGCAAAGTCTTTTCCGCCGAACGGCTTTGGTCTTTATAATGTCGCAGGAAACGTATGGGAGTGGTGTGAAGATTGGTTTACGAATAGTCCTAACCGAAAAATAACAAATGAAATTCACGTGAACGGGCAAACACCAAAAGTAATGCGCGGTGGTTCTTATCTTTGCCATGAATCTTATTGTAATCGTTATCGTGTAGCTGCACGTAGTTCTAATACAATGGATAGTTCCACTGGTAATATGGGATTTCGTTGCGTAACAAATGCTTAAAAAATTAATGGTACTTAAAAACTCAACTTTTGCAGCACAAATTAGGTAAGTATGCCTTGATATAATTGGGCAGACCATTAACCAATTGTTAACCAATTGTTGTAGTTGACTTTTAATTAGCTTTTAAAATTGGTGTTTATCTTTTCTGAGACATTTTCAAAAAGTTTGATTAGTTGCTGAAGTGCTACAGACCTGTCAAGTTCATTTACTTCATCATAGAGTCAGAAAACATCCCCCAAGTCCAAGTGTACGTTCATACGTCCTACAATGGTTTTGCTATGATAGCATCGTGCCGAGAATCAGGATGCACCAGTGGATATAGCGGTAAGTCGTAATGGCTGTCGTCAGTGGATAACATGTAGAGATGATATCCATTGAAGTACTTCTCCCTATAACTATTCCAACCTGTGTAATGTCAGGTTGAGAATACTGATGTGGGTGAGTGAAATTAGTTAGTTCGTGGGCACAGAATTTGAGATTGGAAAAGCTCTAATAATCGATTGGAACCATATCGTAGAGCCAAATCAACGAGTTACGAACAATTACTGGGTTTAGGTACAGCATCCAGCTTTTTAGGTTTATTTTTTTCTATTTAATCTTTTTCCTTTTGGGTTTAACTTTATGTAAGGTTATAACGTTTTAGTTATCAGCGGCCCATTATCTTTGAAATAAGTCATGAAAGGCGCAAATACCTGGAACATCACCATGTTCAAAACCACAAAACTTGATATAATTGATCGTCCCACTCAGTAATGCCAATCAAAGGATTAACCATTAGAAATTAAAGACAAGCCCCGTAGCATTGGAGCCTATCGACTATAGGTGGTTCCCTCAACTCGCTAGATAATCAAGCGCCTGCGCTTTTCTAATATCTTGAATCACTAGACCCCGAAGAGCTCAGAGTTATGAATTCATTCTATTAAATATGTGAAAAGGAGATTATTATGAATAAAATACTTTTAAATAAAACTGTTCTACAAAATGGATATTTTAAAAACAATAGTTCTAGTTCTAAATTCTTAGAAAAAACTAGTATGCCTGATGAGTATCTAAATGAAAGAAAAATTAAAGAGTCTAATTTAAAAATAGTTAACCAAGTAAAGAAATTTAAATTACCTTCTAATAGTTCAGCCTATGCTATTGGAGTTGATATCGGTGGCACCAAAATATTTCTAGTTATAACAGACCTGGATGGAAAAGTTATTTTTCAAAAAAAGGCACCCACAACTAAAAATATAGAAGATTTAAAGATTTTTATTCAATCCTGCATAAAAACATCGGGCATTCAAGAAGAACTAATAATTGGAATGGGGATTGGGGTACCGAGTACAGTAGATACAAATGAGGGAATAGTGTTAGATGCATATGCATTAGGATGGAAAAATATCCCTTTATCGAAATTACTCTCTAGCCGCTTTAGATTTCCTATTTGGATCAATAATGATGTTAACTTTGCTACATTAGGGGAGAATTGGTTAGGTGCAGGCAAATCAATGGATATGATTTTCATTGCGATAGGTACAGGGCTAGGATGTGGAGTTATTGCTAATGGGGAACTAGTGTTAGGACATGAAGGAAAAGCTGGTGAAATAGGATTGAATATTGATAGTATAAGCGATAATAGAGCCCAAGATGGATTTGGGGCACTAGAATATGAAATATCAGGAAGTGGATTAAAAAGAAAAGGTGATCCAACCAAACTTTTTCAAGACTATTATGAAAAGAATGAACCCGGCTATACTGAGATAAAGAAATTTGTTGAAAAACTCACCTTACATATAGTGAATATTGTTAATTTATTAAACCCAGAAAAAATAATTATTGGTGGGGGGGTCTCGGAATCTATGGAAAATCTTACCTATGAGATCCAAACGATAATAAATAATAAGACACCTCTAAAAACGAAAGTTGAGTGCGCTAAACTAGGTAATACTGCAGGAGCAATGGGAGCAATTAAATTTGTGTTAGACAAGTTAAAGTAAATTAATTGCGCATATGAAAGCTTTTTGTCCTATCTCGCGGCCAACAGGACCTTAGTATACGCGTCGTGTATGGTGCGCGCTATACATACAACAACGAAAGGGTACCAGTGATCGAGAAACAGTTAAGGAAATTATGGAGAAACTAAATTCTCAAAACTTCCTAGGTTTCCCAGAATTTCAGGAAGAAATACACTTTGATCCATCCATGAAGACCAATTTTTGCAAGCGTTTGGATGGTAATATCATCAACAAAGTAAACGAGTGGATAGTTTAGGATGAAATGGCTAGAGAAAGCTGAAACAATCACTCAGATGACGATTCACATAAAGATGATCCACTAGAAGGTAGGGCATCCTCATTACAATGAAGGCATCAAACTACATGCATCTACCGAAAATTTCAAAACACGTTTCGGACCCTTTCAAGAAGCCATATTGGCTGATAAGATCTATCGCAATCGTAAAAATCGTGAATTCTACGTAAAAAAGGGGATCCGCCATAGTGTCCCACCCTTTGTCGCCCAACAAGGGAAAAATGCAAAACAACTAAAACAACTGGCCAAACACGATGTATCGAATCGCAATGCAGTTGAAGGGAAATATGGAGAAGTCAATCGCAGCTATGGAAAGGGGCTTATTTCAACATGCCTTCAATAAACAAGTGTAACAATAATTTCCCTACAACTACTGGTTATGAACCCGGAGTATAAGCTCTGCCTTCTTTTTTATTAATTTTTTAATCACTAGTGTAGAAATTAAATGGGCTGTTTTTGCAATCGTTCAGCAGCCCCTAATTAAAAACTGACATGGATCTAGAGTGCTTTCCATCAGGAAAATTCGCAATGATCTTATTCTTCGTTTAGACTGCCTGAATTTAGGTCGATGTTTTTTTCTCTTTACATTTATCCTCTCATTAGATAGGTTTCTTCATTTTTTACACAATGAATTTTCTTGTTTATGCCACTAACTAAAAAAGTAAAAAGTCTGAAAAGTCACAAAAATACATGGAATAGGTCACTATTATAGGTATTGCAGAATTTTTACTGGTATTATAATTTATTTTAAGCAACTTGAATTCTTGCTTTTTAATATATATCCAAAAAAGGGTTACGTATTGCATATAATGAAAGCTGGAAAATTTGCATTTATTCATATAGACTGGCGTTCCTTGCGTAGCTGAATAAGTATTAATTCAATGGCTAGACCATTCTTGCTTTTAAAGATATGTCCTTGGTTACGCAATATTTTTCGCGAAAGTAAGAACGAAAATCCTAAGCAAAGGAACTGTTTTCGCATACGACATGTGCAGTGCCAACACAATGAGGCATATGGTTTTTCTATTTGAAAGAGAAAAGTGTTTATCTAGCCCTTTCACCTTCATGGTGAAACGATACTTTTTTACATTGTGATTCATCGATAATGAAAAAAGAAATCGGTAGATCATTCCATTAGAGGTTCGTTGCTGGGATATTATCCAAAATAAACTAAAGTTGATGTTTGGTGACCACATATTTCTTCAAAAAGGGTGGAATGTCCTTTTTTTAATTAATCCATCCTTCAAAAGTTTTCAGCATTAGTGTAATGTAGACAAGTTTTTGGATACATAATTTTTGCGAGAATTTATTAAAACAATTAAAAAGAAACGAAAGGGGTATTAGTATGAACTTATATTGGGGAGACCTGCATAACCATTGCGGTATTAGTTATGGTTTTGGTAGTTTAGAAAACGCTTTAAAAGCTGCAGAAAAGCAATTAGATTTTGTTTGTATAATTGGTCATGCTGCTTGGCATGATATACCCGAAAAGACGGAGAATCTAGAATTTCTAGTGGATTTTCATGAAAAAGGTTTTGATAAATTGCAGAAAAACTGGAGTGAGGTACAAGAAGTGGTGAAAGCCAGTAACAAACCGCATAAATTCGTTACCTTCCAAGGATATGAGGTTCATTCAAGTGAGTATGGAGATCACCATATAATTTCTAAAAATGATGATTTGCCACTAATTCAAAAACAATCACCTTACGAAGTTATGAAAGCGCTACACTCTTATGAAGTGTTTGCTATTCCACATCATGTTGGTTATACATGTGGTTATAGAGGGGGAAACTGGGATACCTTTAATGAACAAATAAGCCCAGTAATAGAGGTATACTCAAAGCACGGATCTGGTATGTCAGAGGATTCGCCTTATCCATATTACCACGATATGGGTCCTAGAGATTCTAAAAGCACGGTATTTGAAGCATTACGGCGGGGACATAAATTTGGTTTTGTGGGATCCACAGATCATCATGCAGGATATCCTGGTTCATACGGCGATGGAAGACTAGCTGTAATGGCAGAAGAAAAAACAAGAGAGTCCATTTGGAAAGCTATAAAGGATCGTAGAACATATGCTGTAACTGGTGATAAGATAGAATGTCAATTTACAGTGAATGGGCAACCTATGGGGAGTGAAATTAATATTGCAGGAAATAGGAATATTAAGTTTTTTGTTAAGGGTGAAGATGCGTTAGATAAAGTTATTCTTTACAAAAATCTAAAACCATTTGCTGTATTGAACGGAGAAGATTTAAATAAAACTTCGAAAACAACAAAAATATATAAAATCAGAATTGAATTAGGTTGGGGTAACTCAACAGACGGTTTTGTATGGAATAGTAAAGCTGAATTATCAAATGGTAAAATTTTAAAGGCTGAACCTTGTTTTAGAGGTAGAAGTGTGTTGGCCCCTTCTCCTGGAATGAAAGAAGACCCTTCAATGAACGCTTTGCAAAATGAGATGAGATCAATTACAGATAAGAAAGTTGAATGGGATTCAACGACTTTTAAAAACCCTACAACACTTCATCCACATACAAGTGCTCTTATTTTAGAAATAGAAGGCGATAATAATACTATTTTGAAAACAAATATAAATGGTGTTGAACTAGAAACGAAATTAATAGATTTAAAGATTAATAATGTAACTCGTCATTTAGAGAAATATAATTCTGAAGCTTTTATTATTCACAAAGCAGTTCCTGAAGAGGCTTATACATTTATTGGTGAATGGAACGATGATCAGAAAGAAAATGACATGGATATTTATCATGTTGAAGTAAGACAAAAAAATCTTCAAATGGCTTGGGTATCTCCAATTTATGTTAACGCAGAATAGTTGCAGAGGAGGATTTCAAATGAAAGAAAAACTAAGATTTGGAATTGTGGGATGCGGTGGTATCGCACAAAATAAACATTTTCCAAGTTTATCAGCAATAGATGAAGTAGAATTATATGGTTTCTCTGATCACGTTAATGAAAGAGCAGAGGATGCAAAGACTAAATATGGTAGCCAAGATGCAAAAGTGTTTTCCACTTTTCAGGAAATGATTGATGATAGTTCTATTGATGTTATCCACGTATGTACTAGTAATGATTCTCACGCTGATCTTACAATTCGTGCATTGGAATCAGGTAAACATGTAATGTGTGAAAAACCAATGGCAATTACAACAGCCGAAGCAAGAAGAATGAAAAAGGCTGCTGAAAAAACAAACAAGAAATTAACAATTGGCTACAACAATCGTTTTAGAAAAGACTCCATGTATTTAAAAAAATTATGTGACCAAAACATTTTTGGTGATATTTACTTTGCTAAGGCACACGCATTACGACGTATGGGTGTACCAACATGGGGTGACTTCTTAAATAAGGATCGACAAGGTGGAGGTCCTTTAATAGATATAGGAACTCATGCTTTAGATTTAACCTTATGGTTAATGAATAATTATAAACCAAAAGTTGTCTTGGGACAGACATTTAATCAAATAGGTAAGTCGAATGGTAAGGCTAACCCATATGGTCAATGGAATCCCGCATTATTTTCAGTAGAAGATTCGGCTTTTGGAATGATTAAGATGGAAAATGGAGCAACAATCATATTAGAGTCTAGTTGGGCATTGCATATCAGACATGAAGGGGCAGCAAAGTCTACATTATGTGGTACGAAAGCTGGTGCTGATATGTGGAATGGTCTTTTCATTAACGGTGAAGAACACGGGGAATTATACACAAAACAAATTGAACTAGATAAGAAAGAGATTAACTTCTTTGAAACTAAAGCAAAAACTCCAGGAGAAGTTGAAGCACGTATGTGGGTTGATGCGATTTTAGAGGATAAGAACCCGGTTGTGATGCCTCAACAAGCATTAGTTGTTACAGAAATTTTAGAAGCTTTATATGAATCTTCTTTAACAGGAGAAGCTATCTACTTTAATAAGTAAAAAGGAAGAAGGTGTGAAAATGAATGTACTTATTTATGGAGACAATGCCACTATCAATTCATATATCAGTTCGTTAAAGGAAATAGACTTAATTAATGATATTTCAGTAGTCTCAAAAGAAGAAAATAAAGTATATGATAATATTTCTTATTACTCTACTATTCAGCAAGTAAAAAGCAACAGCAACATAGACTTTATCATTATTTGTGATCGATATTCCAATGTTCAAGATGATTGGCCTGAACTTTCTTCAATAAACACTCCAATTATTTGGGATAGTTGTTTTATAAGTCAATCTCTACATTTGAAAGAAATACGCAGCAACTTGGAACCCAATAATTTATTATTTATTGGAGTTAATGAGCTTTTTAATCCACAGGTAGCAGATATCCATAGAAATATAGAAAGACGATTTATAGGTGAGTTAGGAGTAGCAAATTTAAAGCGATACACTCAAACTTCTGATGATCATGATCTTGAACTTCAATCAGAACTTGTAGCTCTGTATCCCTATTTATCGATTGTTAAAAGGGTTTTTGCTATGGAAAGGAAAGTGGATTCAAAACATTATAGTACAACTACATTACGTTTAGAAAATGATGCAATCATAAATTTAGAAATTTTCATTGGTGCACAAGAGTATTTAAGAAACGGTGAATACGCTGGAACGAGAGGTGTAATTAAATATTCATCTGAGTCACATACGATGAAGTTGAAAACCGCTAGTAAGCAAAAAAGTTTTACTCCAACAAAATTAAATGACAAGAAGCAAATGATAGCCCATTTTCTTCAAAACATAAATAATCAAGAAATGAACAATACTTGGTCAATTCATGAAAGAGCTCTTCAGATAAAAGATGCAATTAAACAGTCGCTAGAGACAGGTGCACCTGTTTATATAGGAGGAGAGAATTATGAATAATGTAAAAGTTGGGATGTTAAGCTTTGCACACATGCATGCTTTTAGCTATTTTGATTCTTTAATTGATAGAGACGATGTAACAATTGTTGGAATTAGTGATGAGGATGCGGACCGTGTTAGAGGTTTAATAGATCAATATAAGATTTCTTATTTTAAAGATTATAAAGATCTACTGAAAACAGATGCGGATATTATCATAATAAATTCTGAAAACGCTTTCCATGCTGAACATACGATTGCGTCTGCAAATGCTAAGAAGCATGTCATGTGTGAAAAGCCATTGGGTACTAGCATGGAAGATATGAAAGATATGATTCAAGCTTGTAAAGATAATAAAGTTCAACTAATGACAGCTTTTCCTAATCGTTATGTTCCTTCAATTGTTGAAGCAAAAGATTTAATTGATAAGGGTGAACTTGGTGAATTAATAGCTATAAAAGCTACGAATAAGGGTGCTATGCCAGGAGGGTGGTTTGTGAATAACGATTTGTCTGGTGGAGGAGCTATGTTAGATCATAGTGTTCACGTAGCTGATATATTAAATTGGATTCTCTCATCTGAAATAGAAGAAGTTTATGCTGAGAATGGCACTTTATTTTATAAAGAATTAACATTGGAAGACTCTGCAATGATTACTATGAAATTTAAAAACGGTGTATTGGCAACTTTGGATACGAGTTGGTCAAGAACTGAACCATATCCATATAAAAGAGATTTAACTATGCATTTCGTTGGAACCGAAGGAACATTATTTATTGATTATTTCAAACAAATCTCCGAGGTATATTCTAAAGAATTAAACCATGCTGAATGGAGTTATTGGGGAGATAACAAAGACGAATTGTTGGTTGATGACTTAATAGAAAGATTTAAAAATGGAAAAGAAGTACCAATTACTGGGGAAGATGGGTTAGCTTCAGGAAAGATTTCATTAGCAGCATATGAATCAGTAAAAAAAATCGAAGTAATAAAGTTTGACAAGGATTAAAGGTGGATTGAAACTACATACTTATTAATCTTTTAGGGAGATGTTTATGGAGGTAAAAAATAAAAAGTTAAGAAATAAATTAGATTACTGGATGTTTGTTGGTCCCGCCTTTCTATTCTTTATAGTAATAGTAATTATCCCATTTCTAATAGGAATATATTATTCGTTTACAAATTGGGATGGGGTAAGTAGCACCGTTGAATGGGTGGGAATAGACAACTTTATTAAATTATTTACGGCAGATAATAACTTTCTAAACTCATTTTGGTTCACTTTAAGGTTTACATTAACCGTATTAGTTTTAACAAACGTAGTAGGATTTTTATTAGCTTTATTAGTTACAAGTTATTTAAAAACCCAAAACATATTAAGAACAGCTTTTTTTATTCCCAATGTTATAGGCGGATTGATATTAGGGTTTATCTGGCAATTTATTTTAGTTCGAGGCATTCCAAGTATTGGTGAGTATATACCTTTAGCAATTTTTCAGAGTCCTTGGCTAGGAGATGCTAAAACCGCCTTTTGGGGGATGGTCATCGTATTTGTTTGGCAATTAAGTGGTTATATGATGATTATTTATATTGCAGGCTTGCAAAGTGTAGATGAAAGTTTATTAGAAGCAGCCAAAATAGATGGGGCGAATAGTGTTCAAAAATTATTTAAAGTAATTATTCCGCTTATTGTTCCAGCATTTACAATCTGTCTATTTTTAACAACTTCGATGGCTTTTAAAGTTTTCGATTTGAATTTTGCTTTAACTGGCGGAGGGCCGTTTAGGTCAACTGAATCTTTAGCTATTCATATCTATCAGGAAGCATTTAATTATAATAGGTTTGGTTTAGGGTCAGCAAAAGCGCTAATATTCTTCTTAATTGTAGCGTTCATTACATTACTACAAGTTAGCTTTACTAAACGAAAGGAGGTGAATATGTAATGGGCACTTCAAAATATACTATTAAGCATTTTATTGTTGAAATATTTGCTATAATATTAGCTTTAGTGTTCCTAATACCATTCTATATAGTAGTAATAAACTCTTTTAAAGATTTTTCTAATATTTTAATGAACGCAACAGCATGGCCAGAAACATTTTTATTTTCAAATTATGTAAAAGCTTGGAATATAATTGATTTCCCCAAAGCGTTATTTAATTCTTTTTTCATTACCATTTTAAGTAATGTAGGCTTGGTTGTTATTAGTTCTATGGCAGCATGGAAGATTGCAAGATCAAGTGGAAAGAAGAATAACTTTTTATTCCTTTTCTTTGTCGCCGCAATGATTATACCATTCCAATCAGTCATGATTCCATTAGTAATGTGGGGGAAAGAATTAGGGATTATGAATAGTAGATTAGGTCTTATCATAATGTACCTTGGTTTTGGAGTGTCATTAAATATATTCCTATACCATGGATTTGTAAAATCAATACCAAAGGAAATTGAAGAGGCAGCCGTTATTGATGGATGTAATTCATTTAAATTATTTTGGAAAATAGTTTTTCCACTACTGAAATCAATAACAGTAACAGTTATTATCTTGAATTCATTGTGGATTTGGAATGACTTTATGTTACCATTAATAACTTTAAACAGTGCTGAATTACACACGATTCCGTTAGCAATTAATACATTGTTTGATCAATTTATGAATCAATGGGATAAAGCTTTACCTGCGATGGTAATGAGTGTTGGACCGATTATATTTTTGTATCTTTTCCTTCAGCGTCATATTTTAAAGAGTGTTGCAGCTGGAGCAGTAAAAAGTTAAAAAAGGGGTTGGAAGTTTATGTCCATGAAAAACTTTTTGTATTTAGCGTTGGTACTAGTTTCTGTAGTAGTGATTACGGCATGTGGAGCAGATTCTAGTTCAGAAAATGAAGGGAATCAATCTAATGGTAATAATACTGCAAATCAATCTGAATCAAACGATAGTGGTGAAAAAGTAAAATTAAATGTTTTTCAATTTAAAGCTGCTATTAGTGAACAAATGAAAGATATGGAAAAAGCGTATGAAGAAGAACATCCAAATATAGATCTAACTATTGATACAGTTGGTGGTGGAGCCGATTGGATGGCTAACTTAAAAACTAGATTTGCCTCTGGTGAAGCCCCTGATGTTTTCGTTGTAGAGGGGCCAGAACAATTGGAATTATGGGAAGAATACTTAACTGATCTTTCCGAGGAGCCTTGGGTTGAACATTCTCTTCCTTTTGCAAAAGAACAGATGATGAAGGACGGGAAGTTGTATGGTATGCCAATGAATATAGAAGGCTTTGGTTTTATTTATAATAAAGATTTATTTGAAGAAGCAGGTATTACTGAATTACCTAAAACAGAAAGTGAATTAAAGGAAGCGGTAGAGAAATTAAATGATGCAGGAATTACTCCTTTTGCTAATGGATTTGCTACATGGTGGGCAATTGGTTTGCACTTACCAAACATAGCATTTGCTCATCAGGACGATCCTTTTAAGTATATAGAACAGTTAAATAATGGAGATACATCAATTTCAGAAAATGAAAAGTTCTATGAATTACAAGAGTTATTAGATTTTATGCTAGAAAACGGGACTCCGAACCCATTAAGTACTGATTTAAATACCCAGTTAACTTTATTTGCTTCAGGAGAAGCAGCAATGGTTCATCAAGGGAATTGGACAGAACCTACAATATTTGGTATAAATCCAGATTTAAATGTTGGATTATTACCAGTTCCTTTAAATGATAATGAAGAAGAGATGGATAAAATACAAGTAGGTGTCCCTTTTAGTTGGGTTATTAATAATGAAACGAAACATATGGATGAAGCAAAAGAATTTTTGAATTGGATGGCAATGTCTGAAACAGGTCACAAATTTGTTACAGAAGATTTCCTTATGATTCCTGCATTTGACCATATGGATGTATCAAAGCTAGGTCAAGTAAGTCAAGATATAAATAAATACTCAAAGGATGCTAAAACACTTGATTGGACCTTCCCTTCATGGCCAGATGGATTTGCTGATGAAACAGCAAATTTACTTCAAGGCTACATTGGTGACCAACATGACTTTGAAACAGTTCTAGAAAAAATGGATAATGCATGGCAAGAGTTTAAGTAAATGAAATAGTTCTGGCTGTTGATTTCAGCCAGAACTTTTAGTATTCTTTATAAAACTCCATCTGTGATTATGATAAAAAGGAAGATTACTAATGAAACTAAATTGGAAAAATAGCATTCAAACAAAACTATTAGTTCTATTATTAATCATAATCATACTCCCAATGGGAACTTCAATTATTTTAACATACTATCAACTTAAGTCTTCTATTGAGGAAAGAGCAATTAAAGAAAATATGAACATGCTTTCACAAGGGAAAATGTACATTGAAGATTACTTAAATGGTATTAATCAATTGTCGGTATCTATTTATACGGATTCAAATCTATTGAATACGATTAAAGCAGATAAAATGCAAGAAAGTTATGTTTTGACAAATGAAGTTATGCAATTTATTCAAACCCTTTTGTATTCCCGTGAGGGGATAGAACAAATTTTTCTATACGCTCATAAGCATAAACTGGCTTTTTCTCTATCAAATACCACAGAGTTTAATGCTAGGAGGTTAAATTTTTCTAACTGGGGTTACTTTGAGCAATTAGAATATAATAATGAAATCTTTATAAAACCTCCTCATATGATGAATGATTACGGTTTGGCTGATTTAGATATACTATCTTCAGAATCTGTATTTTCGCTTCATCGACCATTATATAATCTTCCTTTAAAAGATTTTATCGGTTATTTGATTATAGATATTAACATGGAAGAAATTAGTAAGAGGGTTAAGAATTTGTATATATCTGGTAGTGAAGATCTATTTTTGATATCACCTGATCAAACGATAGTATACTCATCAGAAATAAACCATAATACAAGTTCTGAAAATAATTGGATGTACACTATTAATAATATGAAGTCGAATAGTGACTTTTTTGAATGGGAAGATACTGAGGATAGCTATTATATTTTTTACGAAAGATTACCAGAATCTTTAGGGGGATGGGTATTGGTAAAGAAAGTACCTCATAGCTTTATGTTTCAAAGCATTAACGAAATATTAAGGACCAATATAAGCATAGGTATTTTCGCTTTAGCTTTAGTTATTTTTTCTGCAATACTTGTATCTTTTCAAATTACAAAACCAATAAAAATATTAGCTAAAAATATGGATCACATTGGCATTGGAGATCTAACTGTCGATTATGATAGTTTAGGGAAAGGAGAAATTGGTCAGTTAGGTGAGAACTTTAAGCGAATGGTAGTACTCTTAAACAATTATATTGAACAGGTATATGAGTGGGAGCTTAAAAACAAAAATAATCAGCTAAGAATTTTGCAAACTCAAATTAATCCTCATTTCTTATATAATACACTGCAATCGATAGGTACTTTAGCTCTTCAAAACAATATGAAGACCATTTATAGACTATTAAATACTCTAGCTAATATTATGAGATATTCTATTAATTATCAAGAGGATTACGTTGTTCTAGAAAAAGAGTTCTTGCATGCAAAGTGGTATTTAGAGCTTCAAAAGCAAAGGTTCGGCGAAAAATTTGAATACCAACTTACATTAGATGACACATTAAAACAAGTAAGAGTTCCGAAGATGATTTTACAACCACTGATTGAAAATTATTTTAAGCATGGCTTTACTAATGATTATGGAAAAATTAATATTTCGGCACGAGAATATGATACTAAAATTTTATTAGAAGTGAGTGATAATGGAGATCAGATAACAAATGAAGTCATTAATAAAATATCATCTATTATAAAGTCAGCGAATGAAAATTTATTAACTAACGGTAAGGATACGGATACAGGAATTGGATTATATAACGTTGTTTCCAGATTACGGATTTTTTATGATAACAACTTTATAATTACACCTATTCTAAATGAAGAAAAAGGACTAACCATTAGAATTATTATATTTTCACCTAACAAAGGAGAAGATACTAATGAAGGTTTTAATAGTAGATGATGAAAAGCGCGCACGTGAAGGTGTTTGTCTATTGGGGGAATGGGAGAAGCTAAGTATAGATGTAATTTATGAAGCTGAAAATGTTGAACAAGCTAATGAAATAATTGTAAAACATCAACCTGATATTATTCTTACTGACATGGATATGCCAAGAAAAAGCGGAATAGATTTAATGAAATTTACACAAAATCTTCCTTATCCTAATATAGTGATTGTTGTTAGCGGATATGATGATTACAAATATACTAGAAAAACGATTCAGTATGGTGGTTTCGACTATTTAATGAAACCTTTAAATGAAGATGAATTGAATGAAGCCTTATCCAATGCAGTATTAGAAGTGAAAAAACTGAAAGAGAAACAACAACAGAGTGAAGAGCTTGTTTTAGCAAATTCATTTTATGATGATCAGTGTGTTTCCAATCTAGTTATTGGTAAACCCATGGCCATACCTGACTCTTTAAAGAGCTATTTTAACTCAAAGGATAATTATAGGGTAATTATGATGAATTTTGAATTGGAATATAACAAAAATGATGTAGAAAATTATTATCTTAGTAATTTTCAATTTAAGGATAAAGTTAATAACTTATTATCTAATAAGGGAGCTATAGCCTTTTATTGTACTCATCATTCCAACGCGATGATCATCTTTTATCCTGACCATTCATTCTTAGATAAGGGAGTAAATGAAATTTATTTAAATCTAAATAAATTTACTAATAAACTCTCGTTGTATGTTAGCGATGCAGGAAAACTTTCTCGTGACTTAACGGTTCTTTTTAATCAATCAATTATAATTAGAAATAAAAGAAATTTGTTTTTGAAAAAGCCTTATCCTATATTCTATATGAATGATATCTGTGAGAAAAATTGGAGCATTGTTCATTCAATATCTAATTTAAAACTTTTTATCGTAAGTGGTAATCTATTAGAAGTGCAGAATGAATTAAAACATCTTTTCGCGCAAATAAACATAGAACAATGTTTTAACATAGAACAGATAGATATTTGGGAAGAAGAAATAGCTAGTCTTTTTAAGCGATATAGGAAGAGCGATAAAGAATATATAGTTTCATCATTAGTTTTTTTAGATGACTCGGGAGCATTTTGTACAGACGTATTGTTTAATAGTTTACGTAAAGAGTTGAAAAAGTTATTTAATAATCTAAGTAATGAAAATAGAAAGTTAAATATAAGTAGTGAAATTCAGATAGTAAAAGAATATATTGAGGAAAATTATAATAAAACGATAAAAATCAGTGAAATTGCTGAACATATATTTATAAGTAGGGAATATTTAAGTAGACAATTTAAAAAGGTTACAAACATGACAGTGGGCGATTATATTACTAAGGTTAGGTTGAACCATTCAAAGTATTTACTAGAAACAACTGAATTAAAAATTGCAGATGTTGCCTATCAATCTGGTTTCACTGATGAAAGTTACTTTAGTAAAATATTTAAAAAACATTATGGTATGTCTCCAAACAACTTTCGTCTTCGAAAAGGGAAAGTTATAAAATAAGTATAAACCTATACATTTACTCGTTTTAATAGTTGGTTAAAAACGCTACATCGAATTCATCAACTAGAATAAGGATTACCAAGTTAAATATTTCCACAATTGCTCCTTAAATGGGGAGGGGGAAGTATAGGATTTTGCGAGTATTTCTACCTAAAGTCGATTCTCTTCCTCCATAAATATAAGTGATAACTAAAAATGTAAAAATAAGCCTATGGATAAATCGGATTAACCACAGGCTCGAAATTCAATATAATGAATCCAATAGAGTCAGATCTAGGTTCCAGTAAAGACACAGATTAATCTAATATGTCCATAGGATTAAGGAATAAAGAGGTTCCTTAAGTAAAGAAGATGTTTAAAAGATGATGGCCGTTCTATAAATATGATAGAACAATAATAACTTTTTGTGTTTGGGAGAGATAAAGATGCAAAATGGTGGTTTTGTCGGTGGGCTTTATCGAATCAGCGAGTGGATTATGCGTTTTGCTTATTTAAATTTATTATGGATTTTCTTTACTATAGTGGGGATTATTATAATAGGGGTAGCTCCTGCAACAACAGCGATGTTTAATGTAGTACGTAAATGGATTAGGAATGGTAGTGATATTCCAGTCTTTCGAACATTTTGGAGTGCTTATCGTTCAGAGTTTATAAGAGCAAATTTATTTGGATTAATTTTATTCTTTCTTGGTTATATATTATATATTGATTTTATTTTTATAACTAATTTAGATGGAATGCTAGGTTTATTATTAAATGTTGCTTTATTACTAGTACTCATGTTTTACGTCATTGTTATATTATATATATTTCCGGTATTTGTTCACTATCAATTAAAGATCTTTCAATACTTCAAATATGCCATTGTTATTGGAATATCCTTTCCATTACGTACGATAATGATGGCTGTTAGTGTTTTTGTCATTTACCAATTGTCCATACATATTCAAGGTCTTATACTATTCTTTTCCGTAAGTTCATTGAGCTTTGTTATTACGTGGATTACCTATGGTGCTTTCTTAAAAATAGAAGAGAAACAACAAAATGGGAAAAATAAAGAACAGGTATCAACTATTGGGTATGATAATTTAAAAAAATCAGATAGATAATGCTTGATAAAAGGAAATTGAAGGAAGGTTTATTAGATTACGAGTTTCGTAGGGTTGTTATTCGCGATGGGTGGAAATACATTGTCTTTGAAAATCAACCTTGGTCACTGTTTAACTTAAATGATGGCCTTTATGAAATGGTTAATTGGGCGCATAATTTTTTATAAAGAAAAGAGAAAACAATTACATGAAAGATTGTCTCAATGGATTGTTGATACTAAGCATGAGTTTCTTTATCTTCCCTAGATTAAATAAATAGTGAGAAAGCTATGGATATCATTGGGAAAAAGGGACACTTCCCTTTTACAACCTCAATTGACTAGAGCATATTCTAATTTGTTTAATAAACGTTTGGTGATTAAAATTACCAAAAAAATTCCGAGTGCTATAAAGTCATAGGAAATATAATGATATAGGATGAAATTCTAATTCAAAATATCTTTACTAGTGAAAGGAGAGGTCCTAATTATGAATATAATTTATATGCATTCTCATGATACGGGGAGATATATTCAACCGTACGGGTATTCTGTTCCAACCCCTAATTTAATGGATCTAGTAAGAGAAGGAATTTTGTTTCGACAAGCGTTCTGTGGAGGTCCTACATGTTCGCCTAGCCGCGCAGCATTATTAACGGGAATGGCCCCTCATTCAAACGGGATGATGGGTCTTGCACATCTTGGCTTTCAGCTTAAGGACTATAATAAACACCTTGTCCAGTTTTTGAACGAAAATGGATATGAAACAGCTTTAGCTGGTATTCAACATGAGGCACCTGAAACTGAAATGATTGGATATAATCGACTACTTGGTAATCCTCAAGTGGATATGAGTCAATTTGATTTTGATTCTGAGTCTTGGGATTTAAATAATGCAAATGCAGCGGGCCAATTCATTCTTGAAAAGTCAGAGAATTCAAGACCATTTTTCCTTTCTTTTGGTTTATTCAATACGCATTTAAATTTCCCTCCGACCAAACAAAAGCATAACCCAAATTATTTGGTACCTCCATTTCCGTTTTATGACAATAAGCAGAATAGAGAAGCAATGGCTGGTTACATGACATCTGCGGAGATTATGGATCAATGTATTGGAATAGTACTAAAGGCGACTAAAGAAGCGGGTATTGAAGATAATACAATCATTATTTATACAACAGATCATGGATTGCCTTTTCCAAAAATGAAATGTAATTTATATGATACCGGAATTGGAGTTTCTTTAATTATTAGAACACCGGAACAACTTCGAAAAGGGGAGGTTGAGGATGCGTTAGTATCTCACATTGACCTATTTCCTACTATATGTGATCTAACTGGGTTAGAAAAGCCAGACTGGCTCCAGGGAGAATCTCTTGTTCCTTTATTGAAAAGAGAGAAAACAACTATACATGAAGAAGTGTACTCTGAGGTAACTTATCATGCAGGATATGAACCGATGCGTTGCATTCGAACAGAACGTTATAAATATATTAAGTTCTATGACGACCATAATAGGCTTGTTCCGATTAATTTAGATAATAGCGCTATAAAGACATTTTTAGTAGATCACGGCTTACTTAAACAAAATCGCCCTAATGAAATGTTATTTGATTTATTTTTAGACCCAGTTGAACGAGTGAATCTTGCAAATGATCAAAACTATCAAGTTATCAAAACTGATCTTATTAATAGATTAGAAACGTGGATGAAAAAGACAAATGATCCGTTGCTACAAGGAAAAGTTCCATTACCTAAAAATGGGAAAGTTCTAGGCGGACCAGCTTAATAATAGTAGAATGGTTTAAAAAGTAACCATTGGTGATCGAATATAAATATTCAAATTAAGTCAAATTCACTAATTGTGTCTAATACAATCAAAATTTTTTTGTTTGATTAATAAGGGTACAAAATATAATTAAAATAAACAACTATATAGTTGCCTTATGAGCTAAATAATAACTCAACTTCCGCACCTAAATAATTTTGGTGATAGTTGGTGATGTAATGTTTTTAATTTCTTTAATATAGTATTTGACAATAGATAACATGGGTGTTCATTGCGTTGGAGTCGCATTCCACTTCAACCAACTCTGTTACATGAAACATTTTTCAAATGAAAAAGTACATGATTTTTTGATGTAGTGAGATTGTCTAATAATCATTATCACATAGAAAGGTACTATCCAAATGAGTTTTATGTAAGAAGATCTAAAAAGAAAAGTCCATATAAATGCATTTACCATAGCCCGTTACACCGCTTTAAATCAATAATTTTAGGAATTTTACAGATGAGAAATTTCCTTATAAGATAGTGAGAGTGACAAATGAAGGGAGATTTATCAATGAGTACATGCAGTATTAAAGAAGATCGGGGATACACTGGTGTCATGTGGAAGACGGTATCCGAAGCGTGTAATTTATCCTGTGATTATTGTTATTATAGCCGATGTAATGGAATGCCAGGGAAAGTTGAGCGTATTGATGACGCTGTATTAGAAAAATTTATAAAAGAATATATGGCTTCCTCTAAAGGAGTTGCCAGCTTTGCTTGGCAGGGGGGAGAACCACTGTTAGCAGGGCTGGATTTTTTAAAAAAAGTCGTTTCATTGCAGGCCAAGTATGCTCCGAAAAATACGATTATCAGTAATGCAATTCAAACGAACGGAACGTTAATTACGAAAGAGTGGGCCGCTTTTTTCAAGAAATACAATTTTCTTGTTGGTGTTAGTTTGGACGGGCCGGAAAAGATCAATGATCAGAGACGAGTTACAGGTGCTGGGGGAGGTAGTTTTCAATCCATTATGAGAGGGATCCAGCATTTAAAGAATGCGAAGGTTGATTTCAACATTTTAACCGTGATACACGAGAATAATGTAACTAAAGCAAAGGAATTAATGGAATTTTATGACCAAGAGGGGTTTAAATATGTCCAATTTATTCCTTGTATGGACTTTCAGTCTCAGAATGTAAATCAGCCAGGGAAGTATTTAATTACGCCTAGAGAGTACGGGGACTTTTTATGTGAAGCTTTTGACGTTTGGTACAACGATGGTTATCCGAAAACGTCGATCCGATTTTTTGACAATATGTTATCTGTCTACCTTCATCAAGAGGCAGAACTTTGTACACACCGCGAAACATGTCCGAAAACAATTATTTTGGAAAGAAACGGTGATGCTTTTCCGTGTGATTTTTATATTCATGATGATTATAAGCTAGGGAATGTGGGTGTAGATAACATTCAAGATATATTGAATCATTCAATTTATGACACTTTTTTAGGATTGAAACCTGACTTACCTGCACAGTGCGAAAGGTGCGAATATCTTTCTTTATGTCACGGAGGATGTCCAAGGAATCGTAACTGGAATGTGGAGACTCAAGGTCACACCGTGGAGTATTTTTGCCAAAGCTTCAAACAAATATATGGATATGCTCATTCAAGAATGGAGGAAGTTGCAAAAAATTACAAAAGAAACTGGCTGAATGAATTGGTTAAAAGTGGGCGCGTTCTTCCAGGTAGAAACGACGAATGCTTTTGCGGCAGCGGGAAAAAATTTAAAAAATGCTGTCAAACGCTGGCTAATTAGGGGGCAGGAATATCATGTAGGGACAGGAACCCCTAGAGGGGCAGGAACAACCAGGGGCAGGAACACCGGTAGTTCCACCCTATACTCTCCTAGTAGAATGGGTTCATAGGTTGTAACAAAAAACCTGCAGGGGTTTAATGTATCAATGTTTAAGAGTGTTTTTAGTTATCGTGAAAAACGGTAGAAAACAGGAACAGTAGAGGACAGGAACATCCGAGCTCCCATCCCAACAATACCATTCTGAGAGGACTGTCCCTACCAACACAGATAAACAACGTAAAAACCTGTCATATCAAGGATTTGGTGTGTTGGCGAGAACCGTCCCCAGCACGCTCGCCAGCACGCCCCCCACCAGCAAGTTAAATTCAAGGATTCCCAAAAATTCAGGGGGTCCTTTTTTCTTTTTCTTTCGATTATGAAATTGAGTGGAAAAGAAAAGGAGGTGGCACAGACGAATGAAGATGACAATGACGGTGAAGGAAGTGGCGGAGTATCTTGGGGTTCATGAGGATTCGATTTACTATCTGGTAAAGGTACAGAGAATACCCCATTTTAGAATTAAAAGCAAGATCTTGTTCTCGCAGGAAAGTATTGATCTGTGGGTCAAGGATCAAGTGACGACATCAAGTAGGAAGGCATGGTGACAGGCACTTGTCGATTAATCTTTGGGAAGGATTGAATCAATGAACGCAATCATAGAGATTTGTGCATTCAAGGAATGGAAATCCACCAACGCTCTCTCGAAAGGTGCTTTGGTGTTGTGGTATACCTTAAAACTCATCCAAACTACCAATCACTTAGGCACGGAGTTCAACGCACCTAACAAAGTGCTCAAACAACTTGCGGGCCTCTCCAAACAAGGCATAGCTAATGCACGCCTTGAGCTTGAAGAGAACGGCCTTCTCCATTATCAAAATGGCTGTTTTGGAAAAGCGGGAATCTATCACATGGTTTCGATTGAAGACATCCAGCGAAACAAACTATTGGGTAAACAAGTTGACCCGGCTAAAACCAACTCACTAGACTCGGTTCAACCAGTAGGAGCAGCTAAGGTCAATTCACTTGACCAGGTCAAACCACTAGCCCCATTTAAGGGCTACTCACTTGACCAGGTCCACTCACTAGCCCCATCAAGGGCAACTGGCTTGACTGTACTTAAAGAAGAAGTAGAAGAAGAGGAAGAAGAGATCCCTTTTCCTCTCACAGAACAAGAAATAAACCCAATTCCTATCCAAATCTATGAAGATAACTTTGGCATCATCAGACCTGTCGTAAAAGACGCGTTACTTAACTGGTCCATGAAACTAGGGGAAGACCTCGTCATCGAAGCGATTAACATTGGGGTAAAAATGGGGGCACAAACCTACACTTACGTTGAAAAAATTTTACAAGAATGGGAGCGAGCCAATTTGAAAACATTACAAGATGTCCAAATCTATGAAATAAAAAAAGATGGCATGAAACGAAAGAGAACCTCCATTTTATTTCAGCAACCACAGCAACAACCAAACCAACGTCACCAGCAACACCCAGAACCACTAGCCATGAACCAATCAAGGCCCTACCACCATCCAAAAAGTATGCAACTTTCAACAGAAGAAAACTCATTCTTCAACGACCTAGTGTGGGAGGGTAATCAATGACACACGATGAAGCCATCAAAGTACTCAAGACTATCCGTGAATTTTACCCAAAGTATGATATTTCCCGGGAAAAAGCCAAGATCTTGATCCCACAATTACAACGAATGGACTACACCATCGTTCTCAAAAATTTATCCGAGTTCGTCGTAAAAAATCATTATCCTCCTACCATTAGAGAAATCGCTGGCTTTCCTCCAGAGGAAAATCCACACATCGAATACGCCAAGCAGTGGAGAATAGAGGCAGCCCAAGTCACCCAGGAGACCAAAAAAAGCTTTCACCAGAAACTTCAACAACTTTTTCAGAAAATGGCACGCCATGAATCCCATCACCTTGGACGCTGAGGTTTCCGTGCTAGGAGCCCTACTCCTAGAAGGACATCTCATCACAAACCTAGTGCTCGAGAACTACCATTTTACCAACGCAGACCACCAACAAATTTTTCAAACGATGAAAAAAGTACACGCGGATAACAAGTGTATCGATGTCGTTACCGTCACAACCGAACTAGGGGAGGATGTGTCAAAAGTAGGAGGTGTCTCGTATTTGCTGGAGCTAGCCCAGTCTGTGCCGAGTACGGCCAGCCTCCCTCATTACGAACGAATCCTGTTGGAGGCTTACCGGAACCGAAAAGCCAAAGATTTGGCCCTCAAGTTCTCCGAGGATCCCAACGAAGAAGGATTAGAAAAATTGCTGAAGGACCTAGCCGACTGTCAAAAGGTAGGAGGGCCGAGGGAAGAAAAGTCGACATTCGACTATCTCGTCGACATCACCGACGAAATGTGCTTCTCATCCCCCGAACTCAGCGGATTCCTTACAAATTTTTCTGATCTAGATGAAATGACCGGTGGCTTTCAACGCGGAGACCTGATCATCGTCGCAGCCAGACCTTCCGTTGGCAAAACCGCCTTCGCTCTGAATATCGCAGCTAGACATTGCACCAACGAAGGCACCACCTCTGTCTTCAGCCTAGAAATGGGAAACAAACAACTACTTCAACGAATGATTGCAGCAGAAGGACTGATCTTCAGCCAGAAATGGCGTTCCATGGCCTTCAACCAACAAGATTTTCATAAAGCCTTTGACGTCATTGGAAAAATAACAAAGTGGAACCTTCACCTCCACGAAAAGGCTCGCACTATAGGGGATATACGAGCTACGCTGCGGAAAACGGTTCACGACCAACCGAAGGCCAGGCATTTGGCCATCATTGATTATTTGCAACTCATCACTCCAACAGGAAGAAGGGAGAGGCGAGACTTGGAGGTAGGAGAGATGACGAGGGAACTTAAATTACTTGCGTTGGAGCTGAAGATTCCGATTATTTTGTTGTCCCAGCTCTCCAGAGGAGTGGAGCAGCGAAATGAAAAGAGGCCGCTCATGTCCGACCTCCGAGAATCCGGCAACATTGAGCAAGACGCCGACGTCATCGCCTTCCTCTACCGAGACGACTATTACAACCGAGATACCGAAAAACCTAAAATCGTAGAAATCATCATCTCCAAACAACGCAACGGCCCAACCGGAACTGTAGAACTATTATTTCACAAGGAGTTTGGGAGGTTCACTGATACGGGAGGGACAGGAACACCAGTGGGGACAGGAACACCCTGGGGGACAGGAACACCAGGCGGGACAGGAACACCAGGAGGGACAGGAACACCCCGAGGGACAGGAACACCGGGAGGAACTGGGACTGCCGGACCATGTTGATAGGAAAGGGGGAGGAAGAATAGTGTCCCAGGAGGGATTTGAAATCGATAACTAAGGGGGTGAGAGAGAGGCATACCACGCAGCACAACGAGGGAGAGGGTCCAAAACAAAGGCATCATAAAATCAATCAAGAATCTAGATGATCTATTAATCTACCAACCAAAAAACATTTATATGGAGGTTATACTTATGACAAACGAATACCAACCAATTCAAGAACCAGAATTACAGATTCCTCTTATCTTGCCACCGAAGGAAGCGGACACCATCGAATCACAGCAGCCGGAACTAGACACAGCGGTAGTCACAAGAATCATAGATGGCGACACCATAGAAGTTAACTTAAATGGAAACACGGTCGATGTCCGTCTACTGCTCATCGACACACCAGAATCTGTCCATCCTGATCAACCAGTCGAACGGTATGGACTTAAGGCAAGCAGATTTTCCGAAATATATCTCATCAGAAAAATCGTTCAGTTAGAATACGACGGTCCTCGTCTTGATCCTTATGGTAGAATCCTTGCCTACCTCTGGGTGGACGGCCAAAATTTCAATCAGATCCTTCTTGAAGAAGGCCTTGCCAATATTGCCTATGTTTTCAATCCATCGTATAAGTATTACGATCAGTTTCTAAGAGCTCAGGAAAAAGCCAAGGAAGAGAGGAAGGGGATGTGGGAGTGGGTTTAGGCATATGAAAAAAGCGTTGAACCTCAGTCGTTCAATTATATCTTCTTGGAACGGACACACCTATTAAGTTATATAAGAGCTATTCCACAATATTCCATATTGTGGAATAGCTCTTTAATTTGCAATAGACTAATACTACGTAGCAAATATTATTGGTAACAGCTTTTATAACAAAATAATGATAAAGGAGAATACACCCTGAGCATGTTAAAAATTTGGATTTCAAAAATGAAGGATGGGTTTGGATTTTATTGGAAATAAAGAGGTGAAAGTAAATTTACTCACTGATCGGGAGAATCAAACGGCATCACAGGAATCCCGTTTTTAAACTTTCTCATAATACGAATGGATATATATGTTAAAATATAATAAGTATATATAGGAAGTTTGTAAAACTTTACAGGAAGGAAGTATCAACAGGGAGTTTTAATAAATAAATAGATTATTTGCTTTTGCTAGTTTTATAAAAGTTGTGTTACAATCATTTTTTTCTAATGGTAAAATAAAGAGGAAAATAGGAAAAGCTTTACGTTTCTTACGAACAAATAGAAAAGGTACCGGAAGAAGGATTAAATTAAAATCTGATTATCCATTTAGCTCAGTTTCCTCTTTTCA
>JAWJLM010000059.1 GCA_040191315.1 Bacillaceae bacterium S4-13-56
GAGTTTGGGCGGTGGAGCAGGGGAAAAAGTGAAAAAAGAGCCGTTTATAATCGATTTTCCCCTTTTGCACCAGGTGTATGCTCAACTCTTAATCATCATTTTAACAAAGGCAACTCCAAACACATGACGGTCCCTCTGCTAGAACTCTCTTTTAAATAAAGGTCTCCACCAAGAACCTTGGCAATCATCTTGCTAAAAGGTAATCCTAATCCAAGTCCTCTCACTTTGTGTTTTTTTTGCTCACCGCGGTAAAACCTCTCAAAGATTAGCTCTTGCTCATTAAGAGGGACACCAATACCTGTATCAGCAACAGAAATTATCACCTTATCACTATGAACATTCACTTCTAAACTTATGAAGCCATCCCCTTGAAGAGAATCTTGCGCATTATTCAAAAGATTTAGCAGAACCTGTTCCACTCTAAGTGGATCGGTTTTCATCCAAAGGGAGGTCGATGGCAATTTAACATAAAGTTTGGATTCCGGGTAATCCCGAATGACACTCCATTGGTGGGTCACGTCTCGTATAAATTCCTGAAAATGAATTTCTTCCTTCTTTATGGAAATGGACCCGGCCGAGAAGGAATTAAAATCGAGTAAGTCTTGAATCATTTTTTGTAAACGGTTCGTTTCCTTCAAAGAAATATCCAAAAATTCTTTGGCTTCCTCTCCCGTCACGACTTCGTCTTTTATGGCTTGTGTAAGACTACTGATTGAGGTTACGGGTGTTTTTAATTCGTGAGTAATACCAGCCAAAAGCTCGGCCCTTAATGCCTCCAACTGATCCAATTTCTCCGACATATCCTTAAAGGAAGCAATTAATTCCGCTACCTCTTTTTCTTTAGCATTTGTTGGTAACTCCACATTATAATTGCCTGTTTTAATTTGATTGGCTGCATCTGCTACCAAATGAATGGGGCGAGCTATTCTTTGGGAAAGAAAGTAAATAACCAACCATCCTAACAAGGCAAGACTAATTAGCAGAATAGCAAGCAAATTATACTCCTGATTGGTTTTGGTTAATTCTCCTTTAGCCTGAAGAACGACAACCCATCCCAGGACTTGCCCTTCAAATTCAATAGGTGCTTTTACAACGTATATTTCTCCTTCCCCAAGTGTCACTTCTTGAATACTTTCCGGATCTTGAAGTAAGGAAAGCGAGAATCGTTGATACTGATTTTGGTTAGGGTCACTATATAAAATAGTCCCATATTGATTGACTATAAAGGTGAAAGGTTTACTATCCATATTTAAAAGCTTCTGGCGTTCCTCTAGATAAACGGAAAAAAATCTACCTTGAAGAATGGTGCCATTACTATCGACTACACGATCGGCAGCTTCCTCTGCTAAAAATTGGGTTAAATTTAATCGGTTTTCCAGGTTGGTGTGACGAATCCAAAGAATAGAGATAAAAGCAATGATTAATAAACCTATACATAATGTCACTAGATAGCGAGTCGTCCAATACCGCAGTAATGAAATTTTATTTTGATTAGTAGACACTCATCTGATACCCCAATCCACGAATGGTTTTTATTTCACCCTCAGACTCTGGCCAATCTTCTAGGGCTTTCCTAATCCTCTTGATTGCTAAGTCAACCGCTCGATCACTTCCATCATAATCTAATCCCCATACATGCTCTATTAATTGATCCCGTGTAAAGGTTTGGTTTGGATGTTTAGCAAGGAAGAATAATAAAGATAAATCTTTTGGTGTTACATTGATTGTTTTTCCATGTAAGCTAACGGTATGTGACTTCTCGTTAAGTTTCAATCCTCCAAAATATATAATTCCTTTTTCATCAGCAACGAAGGAGGACCTGCGTAAAACTGCCTGTATACGTGCAACAACTTCTTCCGCAACAAAAGGTTTGGTAATATAGTCATCTGCTCCTTGATGGAGGCCTGTCAGTTTTTGGTCAATCTCTCCAAGTGCCGTTAACATAATTACAGGACAGGAGCTTATTTCACGAATTTCCTTAAGTATGGTCCATCCATCTTTTCCAGGAAGCATAACATCTAGTAAGACCAGAGAAGGACGAATGGTAAGAAATTTTTCTTTTGCTTGGGATCCTTCATATACCTGCTCCACATTAAATCCAGCCTTCTTTAGATAAGCAGATAACACTCTAGAAATCGTTATCTCATCTTCAATGAGTAAGATGGTTTTCATTTTCATTCCCTCCATTCCCTTCCTATATTCTTTATTATACAACCCCATTATGTCAAAGAAATGTTAAAGGATAAAAATGAAAAAAGACACGAACAATGTCGTGTCTTTTTCTATATTTAGTCTTCTTTATCTTTTGATTTCTTGTGCGAATCACAGTTTGGAACATATCCATTTTCCTGTAGTTTTTCTTGCTTTTTATCAAGCTTTTCCATGATCTTATCTGCTTTTTCCTTAGTGAGGACACCATACTCTACATACTTGGTGATGATTTCCTTATGGTTTGTAAACATATCATCATAAAGTGAATTAAGCTCCTGAATTTGCTCTTCTGATAATTCCACATTTTTCATGTCAGCTTCTTCTGCACTTACGCTATGTAGATGTAACCCCCAAAAACTGAGCATGAAAAGAAGTGCATAGCAAAGTATCTTTTTCATAGAACAACCTCCTCGTTTGATTTCTCTTAGTTTCCCTTAATTTTTATAAGATATTCTTAAAAAAATTTTTACTTTGACATTTTCCTGACACATTGACTTGATATATTATGGTCAAGGAGGTAGAGAAGATGAAACAATCCATATATAAAATTATGTCAGGTGTTATTGTAGGTGCCTTTTTGATGTTGTTAATCATTCCTGAGTTTATGAATGATGAAAAAGAAAAGATTGTGGATAATGAAGAAATAGTGGCCAACGCAAATACGGAAAAAACTGATGTGAAGTTAATTAAAACCAATGATACTGAAGTATTTTCAGCCATAGTAGATGCTATTGATAAAAATATAGAAGCGGTCGTTGGGGTTGTTAACATTCAAGTAACCAACGGCTGGCCCGGAACATTTGGAGCTGGACCAAGCTCAAATGAAGCAGGCACAGGCTCGGGAGTTATTTACAAAAAAGAGGATGGAAAAGCTTATGTGGTTACTAATTACCATGTGGTAGAAGGGGCGCAAGAGCTTGATATCATTTTACATGATGAATCAAGAGTACCTGGAAAATTAGTGGGAACAGATCCGTTAACAGATTTAGCTGTTATAGCTATCGATGGTGAAAATGTAACGAAGACAGCTAGTTTTGGCTCATCAGATACTCTTAAAATAGGGGAGCCAGTCATAGCCATCGGGAATCCATTAGGTGCAGATTTTTCTGGGTCAGCAACTCAAGGAATTATTAGTGGTTTAGAACGTACAGTTCCTGTTGACCTTGATGGAAATGGTACTTCTGACTGGCAAGCAGAGGTTCTGCAAACCGATGCAGCGATTAATCCAGGAAACAGTGGTGGAGCATTAATTAATATTAATGGTGATGTTATTGGGATCAACTCAATGAAAATTGCCCAAGAAGCTGTGGAAGGAATTGGATTCGCCATTCCAGCAAATATGGTAACAAAAATCATTACCGATATTGAGGAACAAGGGGAAGTTAAGAGACCATTTATGGGAATCCAAGCACACTCACTCACTGAAATCCCAACTTACTATTGGCAACAAGCTTTAAAGCTACCAGAGGTTGTTAACAAGGGTGTTGTGATAGCAGCAGTGACTCCTCTCTCCCCGGTGGATGAAGCTGGCTTGCAGGAAAATGATGTAATTGTACAGCTTGATGATCAACCTGTAGGGAACCTATTAGATTTAAGAAAATATCTTTATCAGGAAAAAGAAATTGGGGATGACATGGAAGTGACCTTCTATCGTAATGGTCAAAAGCAATCAGCAACCATTACTTTGACAGAACAAATTGACAATAACTAAAAATGGAGACATTTAATTGAAAAAATTAGGATTGGCATTAGGAATAACTGGAATTCTTATCGGAACTACTGCATGCTCCGATAAGGAAGAAGTAATTGCAGAAACAAATGCAGGAAATATTACGCAAGAAGAATTTTATCAAGAACTAAAAGAGCAATATGGTAATCAAGTACTTTCACAAATGGTAACAGAAAAAGTTCTTGAAGATAAATATGAAGTGACAGAAGAGGAAGTCCAAGAGGAAATTGATTTCTTAAAGGAAGCTTATGGAGAACAATATGAAGCAGTGCTCCAGCAAAGTGGCTATTCTAATGAAGGCCAGTTAAAGAGTGTCATTAAATTAGATAAACTCCAGCGTTTGGCATCAACTGATGGAGTAGAAGTCACAGATAAAGAAGTAGAGCAGTATTATGAGAATATGAAAATGGAAGTACAAGCAAGTCATATTCTTGTGGAAGACAAAGAAACAGCAAATGAAGTTCTAGATAAATTAAAAAATGGTAGTGATTTCGCTGCACTTGCTAAAGAGTATTCAACAGATATAACTTCTGCTGAACAAGGTGGAGATTTAGGATTCTTTGGTACAAATGAAATGGTTTATAATTTTGAGAAAGCTGCTTATAATCTAGAGGTTGAAGAGATTAGTGAACCGATTCAGACTGATTTTGGATATCACATTATAAAAGTAGCTGATAAGAGAGAAAAAGAGGACTTACAATTAGAACCATTTGAAGATAGGAAGGATCAACTTCGAGAAACGCTTAAAGAACGTAAGGCTAATACAGAAGCAATTAACGATTTGATTGATGCTGCTAATGTTAAAGTTAAGGATTCTGAACTTGAATTCTAAAATTAAAATAAAAGCATGACCCCTTTGTAAGGGATCATGCTTTCTTTACAAATAACATCTTCACTACTTGATTAATAACTTCAGATAAGACGATTCCTATAGCAATGGACCCAGAAATCATAAACGCTTTAGCAGCAAATTCAATGGCAATCTCATAGTTGTTTTGGACCACATTTCGCATAGCGTCATAGGCCATTCCACCAGGAACAAGAGGAATAATCCCAACAGCCGTAAATAAAATCATAGGCATTTTATAAATTCTAGCAAACCACTGACTGATGATGGCTACGACAAAGGCGCCAAACATAGTGGCCTGAACGCTATTTAACTCAGAGTTAAATAGAAAATAGACCATCCACCCAAGCATTCCTGCAATCCCACATGGTATGAGGGACTTTTTAGGAATATGAAAAATAATACCAAATCCGGCCGAGGCAAAGAAACTAGTGATGAGTTGGGCAAGAATCATCCTATTCATCCTCCTTTAGTAAATTGTAAATACAACTGCAACACCTGATCCTATTGCAAAAGCTGTTAAGAAAGCTTCGGCTCCTTTAGACAAACCAGATACTAAATGCCCCGCCATGAGGTCTCGAACGGCATTGGTGATAAGAAGTCCAGGAACAAGTGGCATAACGGAACCAATAATAATTTTATCCATTTGTGCACCGACTCCTAAATGAACCATCCAGTAGGCCAGAGTACCGATTACAAAGGAAGCTAGAAATTCAGCAAAGAATTGTATTTTAATTACTTTATGAAAATAAATAAAGCAAGTAAATCCTATACTTCCTGCTATAAAAGCAGGAACAAAATCTTTCCATTGTCCAAGAAACATAATGAGAAAGCAAGCACTTACTAAACCAGACGCGATAATCCTTAATGAAATTGAATATGAATGGGGAGTGTTATCTATTTCATCGAGGTGCTGAATGGCTTCTTCTACAGATAGTGTTCCTTCTGCAATTTGGCGAGAAATGCTGTTTACAAGGGTTACCTTTTCAAGGTTGACAGTTCTCTCTGATATTCTTACAAACTTAGTAGCTTCTGAATCTTCCAATGAAAAAATAATTCCTGTAGGGGTCACAAAGCTGTGTGCATTTGCATAACCAAAAGCCTTAGCTATTCGGGACATAGTATCCTCCACACGGTAGGTTTCTCCACCGTTGACTAACATGATTTTCCCTGCTATTAAACAAATATCTGAAATTTTAGTCGACGACACAGTCATAATAGTCGCTCCTCATATTTTAAAAGTAGTATTATAAGAATAATGTACAAAATAACAAATTCATTCATAACATAATACATCGTTGGATGTAAAGATAAACAGGAGGGGAATTTACTTGATTAACTTAAAAAGCACAAGAGAAATAGAACAAATGAAAGAATCTGGAAAACTTTTATCAAATTGTCACAAAGAAATAGTTAAACTTATTAAACCAGGGGTAACCACTCTTGAGATTGATCAATTTGTAGAAAAATACTTAGCTGACCATGGTGCTACCCCAGAACAAAAGGGATATATGGGATATCCCTATGCAACGTGTGCGTCTTTAAACGATGAAGTTTGTCATGGCTTTCCTAATGATCAGCCTTTGAAAAATGGAGATATAGTTACTATTGATATGGTAGTAAATCTCAAGGGGGCATTGGCTGATTCAGCATGGACATATACTGTAGGCGAAGTTTCAGAGGAAGTACAAAGATTGTTAGAGGTTACTGAGAATTCATTATACAAGGGTATTGAGCAAGCTGTAATTGGAAATAGAGTTGGTGATATAGGTCATGCGATTCAAACCTATGTAGAGGCAGAAAAATTCTCAGTTGTAAGGGATTTTACGGGGCATGGAATTGGTCCGACTATTCATGAAGAACCAATGATTCCCCATTTTGGAGAAAAAGGAACTGGACCAAGGTTAAAGGAAGGAATGGTTATAACTATTGAACCTATGGTGAATGTTGGGACATGGTTTACCATGGTGGATGAAAATGGTTGGACAGCGAGAACAGCTGATGGAGAATGGTCTGCGCAATATGAGCATACATTGGCTATTACAAAAGATGGTCCAGTAATTTTAACGAAATGGTAAAAAATCCGGATATGCTTACCCGGATTTTTCTAATTCAAGCTCCTTCCCTTTTTCTTATGGTCTAAGAACGACCTTGATGCAATTGTCTTCTTTCCCATTAAACATTTTGTATCCCTTAGGTGCTTCATCAAGAGGAAGCTCATGGGTAATGATATTGGTTGGATCAATATCACCACGTACAATTTGTTCATAAATGGGTTCCATAAATGCCCTTGCAGGTGCTTGGCCTGTTTTTAAAGTAATATTTCTTGAGAAGAAGGCGCCAAGAGGAAACATGTTATAAAGCCCCCCATAAACACCAGTAATTTGAACTGTTCCGCCTTTTCGAACAGCTTTTGTGGAAATTTGGATAGGACCCAGTGTTCCTCCTTGAAGCTTCAGTTTCTGCTCTGCAAATTCTAAAGGAGATTTCTTCCCATCCATTCCTACACAATCTATAACAACATGTGCTCCGCCTTTTGTTTCTTCTTTTAAAACTTCACCCATGTCCTCATGATGAGTGAAATCAAAAACTTCTGTTTTGTTCACTGATCTTGAGTGCTCTAGCCGGTGTTGGATATAATCGACTGCTATGACACGCTCAGCCCCCTTCTGCCATGCAAACTGTTGAGCCATAAGTCCAATTGGGCCACAACCTAGAACAATAACCGTATCCCCTTTTTTAACACCAGCATTCACAACACTCCAATAGGCTGTTGGAAGAACATCGGAAAGAAACAAAAGCTGTGTATCTTCTAGTTCACTATCCTCTGGCACTTTAAAAGGAGTATAATTTCCAAAAGGAACCCGTAAGTACTCTGCCTGTCCACCTGGATAGTTACCGAACTTTTCCGTATATCCAAAATACCCTCCTGAATCATAATGTGGATTAGAATTATCACACTGACTTTCTAAGTGGGCCTCACAAAATTCACAGTGTCCACAGGCAACAGTAAAGGGAATGACAACCCGGTCCCCTTTTTTTACCTTTGATACTTTTGGTCCCACTTCTTCCACAATACCCATGGGTTCATGCCCAATCGAATACCCAATGGGTACAGGAAAGTTTCCTTGGTATAAATGCAAATCAGATCCACAAATAGCGGTAGATGTTATTTTTACAATAACATCTTCATCATCTACAATTTCTGGTACAGGTACTTCCTTTACAGCGACGTTGTATTTACCTTGGTAAGTTACAGCCTTCATTGATATCACCTCATAAATTTTTTCTTATCATTTGCTATTGTGAGCAGAATCTCCCTAGAAAAGTATGGATAAAAAAAATACCATGATTAGCTAATCATGGCATCCAAGTTTTTAAATTCAAGCTCTCTAAATTTTTTCAAAACAAGTTCTTTGTTAATCGTCAATAGGGCATCTTCTAGCGCGCAGTTAACATCTACTTCACAATGAATGCGTGCGAGCCTTCTAGACAAATGAAGCATGTCCAAATCAGATTCGATTTTGGAACGTTGTGCCTTTGTTAAGGATGGGAGATTTTCTAATATTCCTTCAATGGTTTGGTATTTTTGTAAAAGGGTTAGTGCCGTTTTTTCCCCAATTCCTTTAACACCTGGATAGTTATCACTACTATCCCCCATAAGGGCTTTTAGGTCCACCATTTGTTGGGGGGTAATCCCTTTTTCTTCTACAAAGGAATCCGTTTGATATAACGCATAATTTCCATACCCTTTTTTCAATAAAACAACGTGTATATTATCATCAATTAGTTGAAGAATATCTTGATCACCAGTCAAAATATAAACATCAGCATTTTGACTGTATTGTCTACTTAACGTTCCGATACAGTCATCAGCTTCATACCCAACCAATCCGACATTGGGTATTTCAAACGAATCGACTACTTCTTTTACCAAATCAAATTGAGGTATGAGTTCTACCGGAGGCTCCCCACGGTTACCTTTATATTCAGGGTATAATTCTGTTCGAAAAGTTTTGCTACCCATATCCCAGCAACAAACCACATGTGTCGGTTGATAGGTTTGAATAGCTGTCATCATATGCTTTACAAACCCGTAGACAGCATTTGTGGGAATTCCTTTACTATTTACCATATAATAACCGCTCATAGCAGTTGCATAAAAGGCTCGGAATAAAAGAGCCATTCCATCTACTAACATGATCTTATCTTTTGTCATATTATAATAGCCCCTCACTTCTCATATTATAAACACCTATTCATTATAACAAATCTCTATTGCTAACGGGCTCCCCAAGGTTTTCCATAAAATTAGAATACTGCATGTAACGCAATTAGAATAATGGCGATATCGGCAAGTACATGGACAAACCATGAATTATAAATATTGGTTGAATGTTCATTTAGCCAGCAAAATACTAGGCCAATAACAAACAATCCGAATAACGCAAGAAAAAATAATGTCGGACTAAACCAAGTAAGGAAGATAGCCGTATGGTAGATCGAGAATAAAAAGGAGGAGTAAAAATAGGCGAACTTTTTATTGGTCTTTTGTAAATTTTTAAAAATAAATCCTCTAAAGTAAATTTCCTCTAGAAATGAGTTGCCAAAAGTTATGTACAGACCAATCAAAAGGAAGCTCTCTTTAATGATATTTTTTTGAGCTAAGTCATTTTCTATGACCGAAAAATCGATAAAGCTTTGGAGGACTAGATACGCTGCAATTAGAATAAAAAATGCTCCAAGCCCAATGCTAATGCTAATTTTCTTGCGCTTCTTATCTATTCCTTTAGGAGATAAGTACGTAATTTTCTTTTTACCAAAGTAGTGAACCAAGAGAATAGTTAGGGAAAAAAGTGTAATTTTGCTTAGTGTCTTTATTAGATAATCAACAACAAGGACTTGTTCGATGATAAAAAGTAACGTCACTGTGGTTAAGCTAGCAAATAAAATTCCCCAAACATTTTTCATGTAAATCGTTCCTTTGTTTTTCTTAAGTTTAACACACAACAGATTACCAAAAAAAATTGAATAATTGACATATTATTTTACACATAGCAAATACTATGGCTGTCATCTAAGGGGGTTTTCATATGGGAAAAACATGGCGATTTGCTTTTATAGGAATCATATTTTTGATAGTTGGATGTAACACTAATAATCAAGGGTTGGACAATCGTAATAGTTTCAATGCAGCTGAACCAATTAGCTACCGTGGGGACTCTATTCAAAAACGTTTTGATTCTAGAGATGGGAATGAGATTCAGAGGTATGGACTAAGACAGGAACGTCCTTATCAACCAGAAAAACAACAAGTGAACAGTGGAACACAAATGAATGTTACAGATGGTTCCAACAATGATCAAAGGAAAAAGGACTCTTGGAAAAGTTATATGGAATTATTAACGGAACTAACCAATCAACAAAGAGCAAGACATGGACTAAAGGAATTAGAATTGGATATTACGTTAAGTGAGATCGCAAAAATGAAGTCAGAAGAAATGGCTTCAGAATCATACTTATCACACCAATCACCGAATTATGGAAGTCCTCCTGAAATGCTTGAGGCGTTTGATGTTCCATATACATTAGTAGCTGAAAATGTGGCTGTAGGAGAAAGTGCAAACGACGTAATGGAAAAATGGATGAGTAATGAAGAATCTAGAAAGAATATTTTAGATCCTCATATGACACATATAGGTGTGGGTTATGATGTTAAAAATCAGGAAGGTTATTGGACTCAATGGTTAATAAGGGAGTAAAAATATATATTAGATGGATGTGAATAAAATCACAGAAAATACAAAGATGGGATGTTATGCTTATATTTAAGCATCCTTGATAAGCAAATATTAATTATAATTCTTATTACTTTATAATAATTATAATTAGTGGTATGATAATTACTGTAGAAAAAAAGAAGGAGATGGATTAAAAATGAATGAAAAAATCGTAGAACTTTTAAACAAGCAACTATCCAACTGGAATGTACTAAACACAAAGCTTCACAACTATCATTGGTACGTTACAGGACAAGATTTCTTTACCTTACATGAAAAATTTGAAGAATACTACACTCAGGCAGCAACTTATATTGATGAAATTGCAGAACGTATCCTTATGATCAATGGAAAGCCAGTTGCAAGGCTCCAGGATTATTTAAGTACAACTACAATAAAAGAAGCAAGTAATGAAGAGGATCCAAAAGAAATGGTCCGTTCTATTGCTGATGATTTCGAACAATTGGTTAAAGAATCTAAAGAATTAATTAAACTTGCTGAAGATAATGGTGACCAACCAACTGCCGATATGTTTATTGGAATCCGTTCTAACCTAGATCAACAAGTTTGGATGTTACGTGCCTATTTAGGATAACAAAAAAATTCTTGAACCCGTACTTATAGAAGTGCGGGTTTTTATATACACTTTTCTATCACTTGTTTCCATAAATTTTTCCCTTGCAATGGGCATCAACACATGCCCTATGGTGGGCAAAAACATATGATAAATGGAAAATGGAGGATAGGAGGAGAAATATGTATTATGCATATCGTAATAATGGGGCCAGGGTTTTTGTAAGACCACGCCCTTATCCGCGTCCGTTTGGTGGCCCGTTTTTTGGCGCACCATTCTTAGGAGGAGTTTTAGGAGGATTAGTGGGTAGTGCTTTGTTAACTCCACCTTATTATCCTTATCCCTATGGCTACGGTTATGGAGGATTTGGATATCCACCGTATTACTGGTGATTTTTGAAAGGATTCATTCTTTATAGGGATGAATCCTTTTCATTTTTCCTACTTTCGCAGGATGTATCAGACTGGTAATAGTTTGTTATATTAAGCATAGAACGAAAGAAGGGATGATTATTATGCGAAGTAAAGAATTCTTATATATATTACTTGGCTTCTACTTATTGGCATTTCCTGCTACTGCTTTTGGGTCTGAAAATAATGAGGTAATCAATGAAAAAACAGGAGATTCTATAGTCGTTTATGGAGAATCTCTCTCTGATTCGCAAAAGGAACAGGTAAAAGAAGATCTTGAAGTAGTGGAAGGTGATCAAGAACTAACAGTAACCGGTCAGGATGTCCAAAATTATATAAATGGGAATCCTACTGCTCGATTATTCTCTTCTGCAAAAATTATTCCCTTGGAAAAGGGAGAAGGGCTAACCATTACCATTGTTAATGAAGAGTATATTACCGAAGTGACAACGGAAATGTATGCCAATGCATTACTTACAGCTGGTGTAGAAAATGCAGAAGTTATCATTGCTTCCCCTGTAAAAGTTACAGGACATTCCGCTTTGACAGGTATCTATAAAGCGTATGATGTTAAAGGGGAAAAGCTTGACCAAGAGCGTATGGAAGTGGCAAATGAAGAGCTGTCTTTACTTACCACCTTGGCTGAGGATGCAGGACTAGACAAAGAGCAAGTAAGTCGGCTGTTTACAAATATTAAGAAAGAGATTGCTGAGCAAAATCCTGTGTCTAAAGAAGAAGTAGAACAAATAGTTTCGGAGCAGTTAAAAAACTTAAATATTGAATTGAGTGAAGAGAATCGACAGCTTCTCATCGATCTTTTTGAAAAAATCCGATCTTTAGATATTGATTTTGAACAAATTAAATCACAGCTGAATGATTTAACCCAAAAAATAGAAGATATTTTAGGAGATGAAGGGTTTTGGCGGTCGTTATTACAAGGCATCCAGAATTTCCTGCAATCAATCACTAATTTTATAAAAAGTATTTTTGGATAAAGATTAAAATTGTGCTTGAGATATTTTTAAAAAGAAGATGATTCCTCGTTTATATGAGGAATCATCTTCTTTAGTTGAACATTGAAACTGGCAAAGTCACCCATAACAAGCAAGATGTTATTTAAGGCGTTTGTCTTAGTTATGTTAAAAAGCAAGCATAATTATAATCGATTAGTGTACTGCTTAACAGAACCAACATATTGATTAAGAGGACCTGCATCCTTAATAGCTTTAGTTATGAATGCTTTTGCAGTTTTAATGGACTCTTTAACTGGACTACCTTTTGCAATTTCAGCTAGGATAGCAGAAGAGAAAGTACAGCCTGCTCCATGAGTATAGGTGCGAATAATGGTGGTTAGAGCAAGATAAGGAAAAGAATGCTAAAATAAATCTATTAAGATAAGGGAGAATTGAAAATGGATATTATTATCTGGATATTAGTTATTGCCGCCTTTTTATTAAGTTTCGTAGGTATTATCTTCCCGCTAGTACCTGGTACGATTATGCTTTGGGTAGGATTTTTATTATATGCTTTCTTCATTGGAACTGAAGCTCTTTCTACTTTTTTTTGGATTAGCATGGTCATACTAACCATCGTATTGTTTGCCTCTGATATCGTTGCCAATAGTTATTTTGTGAAAAAATATGGCGGGACAAAGTGGGGAGAACGAGCAGCAGCCATTGGAGTTATTGTTGGTTCCTTTGTAATACCTCCTTTTGGTATTTTAATTGTTCCTTTTATCGCTGTATTTGTGGTTGAACTTATTCAAAAAAGAACTACAACAGAAGCATGGAAAGCCTCTCTTGGCTCCCTCATGGGATTTTTAGGTAGTTCATTTGCTAAGGTCATTATTCAGTTGATTATGATCATCTGGTTTATTATAGCTGTAGTCTGGTAGGAGTGATCAGATGGAATTTCCTAAGGAACTAATTGACTTAGTCAAAAGAAGAATAGAGCCCTATGATGTGGAGGGTTTTGTGCTCGGAGGAGGCAACTCTCAAGCTGATCTCATGATGATTGGAGAAGCACCAGGTGAAAATGAAGTAATAGAAGGCAAGCCTTTTATAGGGCGGGCGGGCAAGGAACTTGATGGATATTTTCAAGCGATTGGTATTCCAAGAGAAGAGGCATACGTGACGAGCGTAGTTAGAAGCAGGCCATATAAAGTAGTGACTACTCAAAAAAGAGGGATTCCACATACTAGAAAGGCTAATCGCAAACCTAATAAACTAGAGATTTTTGCCCATGCACCTATTCTTGATTATCAAATCGAAAGGATCCAACCCAAAATTATTGTGGCGTTAGGCGGTGTTGCGTTGCAAAGATTAATTGGTGGTTCTGGAAAAATATCCGAATGTCACGGGGAACCTATTGTATCTTCCATTCAGAAGCTGAAGAACCTTGAGGAGAATACATGGGTTTGGAGTGAGAAAGAATATGTCATTTTTCCAATGTACCATCCTGCAGCAGTCTTTTATAACCCAAAGGTAAGAAGTGAAATAGAGGCTGACCTTTCCAAAATGAAGAAGTATATTGAAAATTTTCAATGACAAAGAGCATCCCTTTTCTGATGGATGCTCTTAATAATAATTTTTTATAAAAGTGATGATTTTGTCTTTGGTAAGCGGTTTGCTATATAAATAGCCCTGTCCAATATCTCCTTTTAGTTCTTGTATAAGATGAAGTTGTTTTTCTGTTTCAATTCCTTCAAATACAACGGACATCCCTAAGGAATGAGAGACGTAGACAATTGCTTCAATGATCATTTCGTCGTTATCCTTAGAAACCTCTTGAAGGAAGGAGCGATCGATTTTTAATGTATCTACAGGGAAACGTTTTAAATAATTTAATGAGGAATAGCCTGTCCCAAAGTCATCAAGGGATAGTTTGATCCCCATGGCTTGAAGTTCTTCCATAGTTCTAATAGATTGTTCTAAGTTAAACATCGCCATACTTTCAGTAATCTCCAAATCTAGGAATTCCGGGGATAAATGGATCTCTTCTAGAATCATTCTTATTCTTTGTGCAAGTTTAGGTGAAATAAATTGTCGAGCCGATAGGTTTACGGATATGTCCAAATTCTTATAACCCTGGTCATGCCAAGTTTTCAGTTGAGTACATGCTTCCCGTATAACCCATTCTCCAATTTCAATTATCGCCCCCGTTTCTTCTGAAATCGGTATGAAATCGGCAGGTGGTAGATCTCCAAGTTCAGGATGTCTCCACCTAATCAAAGCTTCTAACCCAAATATTTTCCCAGTTCGTAAGTCTATTTTGGGTTGGTATTCTAGAAAAAATTCTTGTTTTTCACAAGCAGACCAAATCCCGTTCTGTAAAAGCAACTTTTTCTCATTTTTTACATCCATGTCCTTTGAAAAATATTGAAAATTATTTTTTCCTAATTCTTTGGCACGATACATCGCAGTATCTGCTTCTTTTAATAAACTAGATACAAGCCTACCATCTTTGGGAAATATACTTATGCCGATACTCGGTGTTATAAAAAGTTCGTGAATATTTATATTAAAAGGTCTACCTATGGTATCCAAAATGAGTTGGGCGATTTTTGAAGTTTCTTCCATTGTATAATTCGGTAATCCAATAATGAATTCATCCCCACCAACCCTGCAGATTAAATCTTCCTTTTGGATACAACCTTCTAGTCTAGTGGCAACCATTTTGAGTAAAAGATCACCAGTTTCATGCCCCATGGTATCATTTACTAACTTAAAACGATCAAGGTCAATGAATAGAAAGGATATGGACTTTTTTTTCTTTTTATATTTTTCCAACAGTTGCTCCGCTTGGTCCACAAATTTCCTGCGATTAGGAAGTCCAGTTAAAGGATCATGAAGAGCTAATTCTTGATAGCGCTCTTCACTTTCCTTTATTTTTTGCTCGCGGATAACTTTTAGTGTGATATCAAGTGCAATGCCATATTGTCCAACGATCTTGTTATTAACCTTGATTGGGACTACGGTAATTCCAATATGTATTAAATGTCCATTTTTATGAAAAATTTTCGTTTCATAATTTACTGGAATACCTTTGCTAACTTTAATCATATTTTTATAGATTTGAGGAAGGTCATCAGGATAGAAGATATCACTAATATTCATGGTTAATAATTCTGCTTCGGTATATCCTGCCATTTGTTCTGCAATAGTATTTACACTTGTAAAATTCCCTTCTAGATCAAGGGAAAAAACAGCATTTGCGTTATTCTCAAACAAAGAACGAAAACGAGATTCACTTTCCATTAAAGCATCCTCTACTAGTTTTTTCTCTGTGATATCCGCACTTACCGATAAAATACATGGTTGACCATGGAAGGTTAATAGTTTACTGGTGGACTCAACATACCTTAATTGGAGACCCTTTTGAACCATGCGGATCTTTTTTTTAGGATTGGTAATACCATTGTCCAGACTTAAGACTCTTTTCTGAATAAAGAGCTGCTCATCGGGATGAATATAGGAGAGTATCTGATGACCTATGAATTCATCTTTTTCTCCTCCGCCAAGTAATTCAATGGCAGCAGGATTTAAATAGACAATTTCCCAATTTTCCCGCATGAAAATAATAACAGCAGTTGGAATGAGTTCAACTATTTGTTGAAGGTTAATGTCTTGTAGTAATTTAGTTTCGGGAAATGATTCTTGGTTGCTATTATATTTCGACATAAAATCCTCCTAAACGCCTAATCTTTTTTATTTTACATGATTGAAGATGGTAATTCCACTACATCTATTATGTATCGATGTTATTTTCAAGAAAAAACCCCCACCGAATTTGGTGGGATTAAAATTATGTTGAAAAGTTATAGAGCTATTCTCTTCTCTCGGCTATCAATAAGTTAATGGAAAAAGCAATCGATTTTTCAACAGACACATGTACGTTTTCTGACGATTCCACAAATTCTTTATCTAAAAACAGATCAAATGGTTCTTCTGGTTTTGAAATTAGTTGAAACAGGGTGTTCTATGTATAATCCTTATCCATTTCACATTTACTAGTATAAAGGAATTACAAAAGGGTGGTTGGATAGGGTGATTAAAAAATGGCTAATCGTTTTAGGAATTATTTTATCTGTAGGTTGTTCAAGTCAAGATGAAGTCGTATATGATAGCAAATATAGCGAAGAGAGAGCAATCCCTGTGATGCAGAAAAATATTGACTTAGGCGGAGAGGATCATAAGTCTCTCGCTACTGCCAAAATAGTTATTGATACGATCATTCTACCCTATCTTAAAGATCACCAATTTGCCCAGGATTACGCGAAAGAAAATATGAACCACATTCTTCAAAAAGATAATGGAATCATCAAATTTGAATTTAAAGATAAAAATTATATTTATGTGGATGCTACTCAAATGAAAATTATAGAATCGAGTATGGAATAAGAGTTAAATCGAGTTCCTCTTCAGCAAAACTTGACATTCTCGCCAATTTTCAGCATAATAACCTTAATTTTATAGGAATAAGCATTGACGAGGACTAGTATATGGCTGACAACACATTTACAGAGAGGAAATCCAAGGCTGGGAGATTTCCATGTGTATCCATAGAACCTGCCTCTGAGCTCCGTATTGGTAAAGATGCGCGCGGACAATAGTCCGTTATCAATAAAAGTGTGTGGCTTACTTTAAGTTGCAAACAAGGGTGGTACCACCAAACCTCGGTCCCTTATTGGGATGGAGGTTTTTTTGCTGGAAAAAAGGAGAACAATGATAGAAAGCAGAACTCCTTTACATAATGAGTCACCAATTGGAATTTCATAGATACATTAGATATAGAAAAGAGGGTGAAAGAAATGGGTAAAAAGAAAAAAGAGTTTGTAGAAGAAATAACAGCAATGGAGGATGACTTTGCCCAATGGTACACGGATGTTGTGAAAAAGGCTGATCTTGTGGACTATGGTATGGTGCGAGGGACAATGATCATTCGTCCCTATGGATATGCTTTATGGGAGCATATTCGAGATGCGTTGGATCAAAAAATTAAGGATACAGGACATGAAAACGTGTATATGCCACTCTTTATTCCTGAGAGTCTCTTACAGAAGGAAAAGGATCATATTGAAGGATTTGCTCCAGAGGTTGCATGGGTAACCCATGGTGGAGAAGAAGAGCTTGCAGAAAGAATTTGTGTCCGTCCAACCTCTGAGGTTCTTTTCTGTGATCATTACAAGGATATTATTCATTCCTATCGGGACCTGCCAAAGCTTTATAACCAATGGAGCAATGTGGTTCGTTGGGAAAAAACAACACGTCCATTTTTACGTTCCTTAGAATTCTTATGGCAGGAGGGTCATACTGCACACGCAACGGATGAAGAGGCAATGGAAGAAACTCGAAAGATGCTAGAGGTTTATGCAAGCATTTGCGAGGATTACTTAGCAATCCCTGTCGTACGTGGACAAAAAACGGAGAAAGAAAAGTTTGCTGGTGCCAAGCTAACCTATACCATTGAAAGTTTAATGCATGATGGGAAGGCGCTTCAAGCTGGTACTTCTCACCACTTCGGAACAGGTTTTGCGGAAGCCTTTGGCATTCAATATAGTGATCAAAATGGCGAACTTCAATATGTTCACCAAACATCATGGGGATTCACTACTCGTTCCATAGGCGCGATGATCATGGTACACGGTGACAATCGAGGATTGGTCATTCCACCACGTGTGGCACCAACTCAAGTCATGATCCTGCCTATCGCTCAACATAAGGAAGGTGTTTTGGATCACGCTTATGGATTGCGTGATTCATTGAAGAGTGTTGTAAGGATCGATATTGATGCGAGCGATAAAAGCCCTGGCTGGAAATTTAATGAATACGAAATGAAGGGGATTCCATTACGTCTCGAAGTAGGTCCTAGAGATATGGAGAACAATCAGGTTGTTTTAGTGCGTCGGGATACAGGTGAGAAGATAGTGGTTCCGAATGCCGAACTTGAAGCAAAGGTAGTGGAACTGTTAGAGGATATTCAAAAGAATTTACTTGAAAAGGCCCAAAAGCATCGCGATACTCACACTTCAGAAGCTCAAACTTTAGAAGAACTTGACCAAAAGCTGAAAGAAAATCCAGGTTTTGTGAAGGGTATGTGGTGTGGAGACCTGGCTTGCGAAGAAGAAATTAAAGAAAAAACACAGGCTACCTCAAGATGTATCCCATTTGAGGGTGACTCCATCGGTAATACTTGTATCGTATGTGGCAAGAAAGCAAAAGATTTGGTTTACTGGGCAAAAGCTTATTAATAATATGGTGGTGCGCTTGGATATTAGGTCCAAGCGTTTTTTTATGGTATAGGTTGCGCTTGGGTAACGCCTAACTAAGCTCAATTTTTTTCTTATATGCGCGCTTTAAGTCCTCTATGCGCTAGATTCTACCCTTATGCTCGGAAAAGAAGGAGGGTATGCTCAAAAATAAAGGTTTTATGCTCGGGAATTTTTGATTAATGCTCAAGTATCCTTTTCAATGCTCAAGATTAAGAGAGTAGGGGCATTTTTATTATTTTATGCTCAAATCTCTTCCGTTCTATGCTCAACTTATTTCATTTTAAGCGCGGATATTTTCATACAATGCTCATGTTATAAATGGCAATGCTCAAATCTGTAACTATAAGGGCATTTTTATTATCTTATGCTCACCCCAAAGTCTAAGAAATGGAATCATATGCGCACCTACTTTTTTAAAAAAAGCTCCTTTTTATCCAGAGGAACTACTTGCATCAATGTATTTCTTTTGAAACGTATCAATTAACCGGTTTGCCGTATACATCTGTTTAGTAGGTATTTGATGGGTAGCATGAGGAATTATTTTTTTGTACATATGAGAGTTACCGTTGTAAAAATCTTCGTGGGCTTTGATCCACTTAATCTTTGTTCCATAAACCAAGAGAGTGGGAACTTTAATAGAAGTTAATTCATCCACGCAATCGTAGTGTAAAGATTGATTGTAAAAGTGATACCAATTAGCGACATTTGCTTTCATCATATGTTTAAACAAGATTCTTTGTACAGTCCGGTCTGTGGTATGACTTTTGGCTAATATTTTGGCAAGTATTTCAGGGTTTGACTCCAGCATTTTCATTCCTATTCTAAATTGTAGGGCAAGGGTTTTAGTTGCTACACAAGGAAAGCCTCCGAACAAAATCATCCCTTTCACCCGTTCTGGATAATGGATGGCTAAATGTTGAGCAATTGATCCTCCAGCTGAATATCCGAGGATAGTAGCCTGCTGCAACCCCTCTTGATCTAGAATAGATAGAATTTCCTTAGCGTAGGAATCGATAGTAGGAACCCCAGTTTTCATGAGACTGTCCCCATGTCCACTTAAGTCGGGAATAAGGAGTTGGAATGAGCTTTGCAATGGATATTGAAAATGAAAGACTTTCCGCCCCATACCAGGGGGATGAATGAATATGATGGGCGACCCTTCTCCTATTGCATCATAAACAATAGTGTCTTCAGTACTTGATGGCATTTCCGAATCACTCTTTCTTTATTTTTCTATAGTGTGCCACAAAGCGTTTCATATTATGGATTGTTATATGAAAACGGAGGCTGTGGCCATTACTTTAGCTTTGCCATCTCCTAATTCCAAAATTCTGTACAACCAACAAGTAGTATAAACAGAACGACGAAAATGAATAATAAGGGTCCTACTTTTCAAAAAAATCCAGCCTAAAAAGTTTTGTTACAACTTTCTCCGTCAATCTTTATGAAAACGTGTCCTTAATAATGAAACAGCTTGGGTTTCCCCAAACTGTCTAGGATGATCAACCAAAGAAAAAGTCTAAAACATTTCCTCCAATTGAACTGTCTTGATTATAAAACTCTGAATATCCACAATTCTTACAGTACACAACAGTAAAACGGTTATTTTGAATATCAAACATCTTGGAAAGTCCCGTTCCTGTCATGGCTACTTCTTTTTGCCCGGCATCCTGACTCCCACATTTGATACAGCCTTTATTTTCATCCATTTGATCAACCTCCTTATGAAATCCTTATTAATTTGTACGAAAATGCTATAAAAAAGTTTCACCCATGTTTGCTAAAAAGCATCCCTCCGAATACACTTAATAATAATAATGACAAGGGGGAAGCTAGATGACATTTGATTGGCATCGTGAAGCGGAAAAGCAATGGGATGGACGTGCGTCGTTTTGGAATAAAAACAGTAAATCGATGTGGGATGAAGGGAGTAGGAAAACCATTATTCCAAAATTTGAAAACCATGTTCCCAAAGGGGCAAAAGTAGCAGACTTAGGTTGTGGAGATGGTTATGGATCATACTTACTACATAATCGAGGGTATAAAGTCATTGGATTAGATCTTTCGAAAGAGATGATTGATAAAGCCAATGAACGTTTAGAAGACCAAACTCTTCACTTTATTCAGGGAGATATAACCTCATTGCCATTTGAAAGCGAATCCTTTAACGCGGTTTTATGTGTAAATGCTATGGAATGGGTGAGACATCCAATAGAAGCACTAATGGAAATGAAGCGGATTGTAAAACCTGGTGGTAAACTCCTTATAGGAATATTAGGACCAACAGCCAAGCCAAGGGAAAATAGTTATCCAAGACTAAATGGGGAAAAAGTAATTTGTAATACCATGATGCCATGGGAGTTTAGACAATTAGCCTTAGAAAACGGTTTGAATGTTATTGATGGACATGGTGTTTATAAAAGAGAGGTACGGGACCAACATATTAATGGATTACCGGAGGAACTAAAGCAGGCCTTAACATTCATGTGGGTGTTCGTGTTAGAGAAAGAGTAGATGACATGTCCAATCCATCGTCTGGAGATAATTCATCATGATCGAACATGGGAACAAATGTCTCCGTATGCGTCCAGACCAATGAACATCCTTAGTTCATTGTCAAAAACTGAAGCGATATAGGAAGGATAAAAGATTACTATCAGCTGCTATTCAAATTCGATTGAGACCTTACTTCATTAGAAATGGAGAATCAATAGTGTTTTCCCCATGGTCAAGTGGACGATTATGCATCTAAAGAATTAATCCAACTATCACATTGATGTAGAATAATTGACAACCTTTAGAAAATCCATAACAATGAATAAAAAATAGAAGCTAGGAGTGGCAGTCATTGGAGTGGATTTGTAAAAGCTTTAATGAGTTATCAAATGATGAATTGTACCAGATTATGAAAGCTCGTGTGGAAATTTTTGTTGTGGAACAGGAATGTCCATACCCTGAGCTTGATGGACATGATCAAGTTTCACAACATCTTTATGGAATAGAAGATGGACAAATTGCTGTTTATGCTCGTCTTGTTCCAAAAAACACAAAATACAAAGAGGCATCTATTGGAAGAGTGATTGTAACCCAGCCATTTCGCGGTAGGGGCTATGGTCATCAATTAATGGAGAAATCGGTTGAGTTTTTAACGAAAGAATGGAACGAAACAGTGATCAAGTTACAAGCTCAAGAACATCTAAGGAATTTTTACGGGGCACACGGATTCGAAGTCATTTCAGAACCGTATATGGATGATGGAATTCCTCATGTAGATATGCTTTATCCCGCATTAACGAGCAGTAATACCCCCACCTAAGTAAAAATAAGAAGAGTAGTTGGGGATAAAAATAAAACATTCATCCTTGTTGGTGAAGCTTGCTTCATAAATGTCCGATTGGTTGGGTGGGACTTTATTTCTGTTTAGTTTTTGAGTTGGAAAGGGAAATATTCTTTATAAGTCCATGAAAATTTTGTAGATTAGTGAGTAATATTGGATTTACACACATTCGTTGGAATAGGTAATAACCGTTAGTCTCGCACATACTAAAAATGCTCCACAAAAAACTGACGTCAGGAGGTTGGTGGGAGTGTTATCAAAAGACCAAACGGAACAGTTAAAACAATCTTTGCTTGAACAAAAAGCAGAGTTAGAAGAACATAATAATGATTTTGGTATGGATTATGAGTTTGTGAAAGAATCCATGAGCGAACTTTCCAATTATGATAATCATCCGGCTGACCATGGAACAGAGCTTTATGAAAGAGAAAAGGATATTGCACTTCAAGAACATGAGGAAAAAGAAATGCAGGATATTCAACAGGCTCTGCAAGCTATGGAAGACGGATCGTATGGTAAATGTGAAATCTGTGATGCCGATATTCCTTTTGAACGGTTGGAAGCTATACCAACAACGAAAAGATGTAAGGAGCATGCCGAAAATCGTGAGGCATCAAGAGATCGTCCAATCGAAGAAGAAGTGTTACATTCAAGTGTGAACAAAAGTGAGCGGGAACCTGATGCTTCAACGAACTTTTTTGATGCGGAGGATGCATGGCAAAGTGTGGCCATGTATGGTACTTCAGAAACTCCGTCTGACTTTTATGAGGACAAGGAACATTATAATGAGATGTATTTCCGTTCTGAGGACTTAGTCAGCAGTGTGGAGGAATATGAAGGCTTTCTCCTTACCAATGACGAGGGTCATTATATCGGTGTTAATGAAGATCATGAAGCCTACGAAGATTTCTTGGATGAAAACGATGTTCACTCCATTTTATATGATTAGATTTGAAGGGCTCGTTGATAGACGAGCCCTTCTTTTGCTTGGAGATTCTGTTCTCAGCCTATGTTCAGGCGTATGAGCTTTTGATGCTACTTAGGTGCTAAAGTGATTCTTTATGTGAGGTATTTACTAGTTGCGTGACGTTTTTAAAAATTTAGGTGCTAAAACTCACGATTTTAGTGACGCTTTTTGGAGGCATAGTGACAAATATTTTGTTTCAGTTGGCTTAAGTGCTAAAAATACAGTTTAGGTGCCAGCAAATCAGGGCTATAGTGCCAAAATCAAAATTTGAATTTACGTAAAAATTCCCGATTTAAAGTTTAAGTGCTAATAAATCATAATAAGTGCCAAGCCGGCTGTTTTAGTGATAACAATTTTTGGGGAATGTGACGATATCGTGACACCCTAATCAGGGGAAAACAAGTTTGAGTGCCAAGCTACTCAAATGAGTGCTAAAATCTAAATATAAGAACTGCTCAAAAATTGGAAGGAGGCTCTTCCCCCATGATACGTTTTGCCAGAAGACTGAAATTTTTATTTAATATCAAAAAATCCATTCCGTTTTTAATTGAATTTTTCTTATCCAAAGAAGTCACCTCATCTAAAAAATGGATTTCGTTAGGGTTTATTGTTATTTACGCTATTCTTCCATTTGATCTCATTCCCGATTTCATAGTAGGCCTGGGTATTGTCGATGATTTAACAATACTCACTCTTGTACTTCAACAGATTATAAAAATGGCACCTGATTCCTTGAAAGAAAAACATGGACTAATCCCACGTCAATAACATGGGACAACCTTTCTCTTCAACTCGTTGTGGAACATTAAAAATCGTAAACTGAGTGGGATCCAAGTTCTCATTAACCTCCTCCCAAAATAACGGGGTCGCCACGGTGGCATGTTCGGAGGCCCGAGGTGAATAAGGAGCAATGATTGTTTTCCCAGCAGCATGTTGAATATAATCTATGTAGACGCGTTCTCCACGATTCTTCTTCATTCTTTCAATGGTAAAATACTCTGGATGTTTGTCTACAATTACATTAGCAACGGCTTCTGTAAATTCTCGGGTTTCATCAAAGGTCATTGGTTGATTTTTTAATGGAATATGAACTTGAAGACCTTTTCTTCCAGAAGTTTTAGCAAAGGAGTAGTATCCCATTCCTTCCGTCATTTCATGAATTAGTTGAGCTGCAAATACAGCGATTTGAAATTTCTCTACAGACGGAGGATCCAAATCGAACACAATCTCATCTGGCATTTCTTCACCCAGTCTTTGAAAAGGAACATGATATTCAATAGTTCCTTGATTCCCAAGCCAAATAAGCGAAGCTAAATTCTCACAACCGATAAAAAATTCTTCTTCTCCTTCTAATTTCCAACCTTTCACGAATTCAGGTGCATAGTCTGGTAAATGCTTTTGATAAAATGATTGTTGATGAATTCCATCTGGATAACGAATTAAAGTAAGAGGTTTTTTGTTCAAACGTTCAAGCAAAAAAGGGGCCATAACTCTTAAGTAGACAAGTAAATCCTGTTTTGTTGCCCTTGGGAAAAGCTCTTTGTCAGGATTTGTAACCTCGACCTCTAATGGCATTTGAGCCAAGCCGTAGTTCACTCGTTCAGTTGTACACTCTTCTACGTCTACATCAAAACGGAATCGATCAAATATCGGTTCACGCAATTCCCCTGGTGTTGCTCCCAAGCAGTGAACATCCATGGGAATGGCTGGAGGAATAGTCCATATCCCTGTGGCAGCCTTTTTCCCTTTATCTTTAATAAAGGCAGAAAGAGTGGAGACTTCTTCTGAAGAAAATCCGTGTTTCACCCTACCTAAAGATGTTCTATTGGTTAAACCCAATGCATAGTAGCCATTATTTTCATCCCAAGCCTGAAGAAATCCAGTAACAGTCTTCCAATTTTTAATCTTCAACCATTGCCTGGACCTTTTCCCATCTTCATAAAAACTTTGAGTTCTTTTAGCTACTATCCCTTCTCCACGGTGGATATAAAGTTTTTCCCATAATTCACTCAAACTTTTCCATGCCTCAACAAGGTTAATCCGGTTTGAAAAGTGAAAATCGTTCCATCCTAATTCTTTAAAAAGTTCTTCTAATTTTTTTCGCCGTTCAAAAAAAGTTCGTTGGCAAAAATCCGCCCCTTCAAATTGCACAATATCAAAAGCCATAAAAGTAGCTGGACGACTTTGCACGTCTTTTATCCTTGCCTCGGTTTTGACACGGCTTCTGGTCTGAAGCAAAAAGAAATTAGTTTGAATCGAGGTATTAAGTATTACTAGCTCTCCATCTAATAATAAGGGAAAGTGTTTTTTTGCTTTTTCTATGTATGATTGAGCCCAGTCTTTGATTTCAGGAAAAGCTGCCGTCAAATCCTTCCCATTACGGCTGATGAGACGAAACCCTTTCTCAGTCCACTCTAACAGGCAACGGAATCCATCATATTTTACTTCGTAAACCCAATCTTTTCCTTTAGGAACATCTTCGGAAAGAGTGGGAAGCATTGGTTTGTACATCGATAATTCCTCCTCAAGCAACTTTTCCCATAGGGTTATTTTTACTCAGAAGTTGTATTTTTATCACAGAGAGTGAAGATGATAAGAAATAAGAAAAACTTGATAAAAAAGGAGATGGTTCAATGCACACCATGTGGAAAGGAACCATAAGCTTTGGACTTGTAAATATACCAATTAAGCTGCATGCAGCTACAGAGGATAAAGATGTGAAATTGCGTCAACTCCATAAAGAATGTCAATCTCCGATTAAATATGAAAAGGTTTGCCCGGTATGTGATCGTGAAATTGGTAATGACGAAATTGTAAAAGCGTATGAGTATGTCAAAAATAAATTTGTAGTTTTAGAAGATGAGGAACTAAAAGAACTTCAAGATGAGGTTGGAGAAAAGGCTGTTGAAATTGTTGACTTCGTTCAATTAGAGGACATTGATCCAATCTATTTTCAAAAAAGTTATTATCTCTCACCGGGAGATGGAGGGGTAAAAGCTTATGCTTTATTGCGTAAGGCTCTAGAGGACTCTGGAAAAATCGGGGTAGCTAAAATAGTGATTCGAGCGAAGGAGCAGCTTGCAGTTGTACGTGTGTATAAAAACACCATTGTAATGGAGACCATTCATTATCCAGATGAAGTGCGCGGTGTTGGTGAGGTTCCGAATATTCCTGATGTGGGTGAAGTATCGGAGAAAGAACTTGAGACTGCTAAGATGTTAATCGATCAATTAACTACAGAATTTGAGCCGGAAAAATATCATGACGAGTATCGTACGGCTTTAATGGAGCTTATCGAGAAAAAGAAAGCAGGAGAAGAGGTCACAACGGGAAAGGTTCCACCAAAGAAAGACAACGTCATGGATCTCATGGAGGCATTACAAGCATCCTTGGAAAAAACCAAAGGAAAAACGACTGGGGCCAAAGAAATGCCTGCAGCTAAGAAAAAGCTTGCTACTGGATCAAAAACAAAAGAGACCCCAGTTACCGATAAGAAAACAAAGAAGAAAGTGCTTAAGAGTTCATAATGATATTTGATAAAGATGATTCTTCTCATTAGAGAGGAGTCATCTTTTTTGATGAAATGGTTTAGCTGCTGAAGGTGATGGCAGGGCACCTAAATGAATATTTTATCACGCAAACAAGTCAAGTAGCGCCCAACCTTCTCAACAGGGAAAAAGTCGTCACTTAAAACCCCTGAACTGTCACATAGAAAAGGAGAATATGGCTCCCAAACAAGGTTAGTAGCACCCAAGCAAATTGAATAACGCTCAAATTAAGAAAGCGTCACTTTGAATAAGATTACCGTCACTTAAAACAGGGACTTTGGCACTTAGAATCAAGAAAGCGGCACTGTAAATATAAAATCGACACCCAATGAGTTTTAGTAGCACATAATTGGATCAAAAAGCACGAAATTATCCAAACAATCATGATAGTAAGCAGTTTGGGACAGAGTATCTATTTTAAATTTCTCTCACTTAAAATTAATTGTAAAATAAAATCAAAATACCAAAACTTTTTCGTGGTGTGCTATGTCTAATGGGTACAAAACGGTAAGCATGAGGTTTGGGGAAGGGTCAACGTGTCAGATTTAGATCTTTTATTAGTGAAAAAGGCAAAAAAGGGTGATGAACATGCCTTTATGGGATTATCCTAATGCGCTTGAAAAAGATATTAAAATAAATTGAAATAGTTAATGTAAAAAGGGCGCCCTGGGTGTCCTTTTTGTCTTAGTGAGGGTGCTCTATGTTGGATGAAACATATAACAGCTCACGCTCGGCAAAGTTAAGGTGTTCATAGCCAACATGAAACCTATAACAGCTCACGCTCGGCAAAGTTAAGGTGTTCATAGAGGTGATGAAGCCCATAACGGCTCACGCTCGGGAGAGTTATGGTGTTCATAGGCGTGATGAAACCCATAACCGCTCACGCTCGGTAGAGTTATGGTGTTCATAGCCAACATGAAACCCATAACCGCTCACGCTCGGTAGAGTTATGGTGTTCATAGCCAACATGAAACCCATAACCGCTCACGCTCGGCAGAGTTATGGTGTTCATAGCCAACATGAAACCCATAACCGCTCACGCTCGGCAGAGTTATGGTGTTCATAGCCAACATGAAACCCATAACCGCTCACGCTCGGCAGAGTTATGGTGTTCATAGCCAACATGAAACCCATAACCGCTCACGCTCGGCAGAGTTATGGTGTTCATAGCCAACATGAAACCCATAACAGTTCACGCTCGGTAGAGTTATGGTGTTCATAGCCGTGATGAAACCCATAACCGCTCATGCTCGGCAGAGTTATGGTGTTCATAGCCAACATGAAACCTATAACGGCTCACGCTCGGGAGAGTTATGGTGTTCATAGCCAGCATGAAACCTATAACAGCTCACGCTCGGCAAAGTTAAGGTGTTCATAGAGGTGATGAAGCCCATAACGGCTCACGCTCGGGAGAGTTATGGTGTTCTTAGCCAGCATGAAACCCATAACTGCTCACGCTCGGTAGAGTTATGGTGTTCATAGCCAAC
>JAWJLM010000060.1 GCA_040191315.1 Bacillaceae bacterium S4-13-56
GTCGATGATCAAGGGCGCTTGCGCTTTTCTTATTAAAAAATAATCAAGTAAAATGCTTTATTCCTGTGGAATAATCTCTATCAGAAAAGACAATGGAAGAGAATCTAAAAACCCATCAACCGTTTGCCGTTGGTGGGTTTTTGTATAAAATGCAGGAAGAAGAGAAGAAAGTGAACCAAAAGCACCAAGTATCACAGATCAATGAAAGTCTCAGTATTAGAAGCGGAATTATAACTACCCTTGTATTAGCATTTACGAATAATTATTTTTCTTTATTTGCGATTTCTGTTTTATCAGCAACGAATTATCAGGTAGGCTTAATTTCTTCTTTGCTACAGTTTATAGGGATGTTTGGATCGTTGTTGGCGGCATGGGTTGTCAGTCGGTTAGAAAGGAAAAAAACTGTCGTTGGACTTGCTACATTGATGACTCGGTTATTTCTAATACCGATGGCTTTAGTCGTTTATTTATCTTTAGTGGAATGGAATCATGATAAAGACCATATTCACATCTTATCCAAACTCTGAATTATCAAAGTTCATCCATGTTTATAAGAGTGCAAGTTCTCGATTGATAAAGAGAGATTTTCCGTATATCAAAAAAAGCTATGGAAAAAATGTTCTGGTCAAGGAGTTTCTGCCTGCTTACAACAGGCGGTGCTCCAATGGATACCATCAAAAAATATATCGAAATTCAAGGTCAAAAGTGAGGCGAATGGATAGGACCAAACAAAACAAAGCTTTCAAATTTCGATTGTTGCCAAACAAAGAACAAGCCGTATTTTTAGCCAAAACTTTCGGCTGTGTTCGTTTTGTCTATAACAAGATGTTAACTGAACGCAAGGGAACCTATGAGAAGTTCAAAAACGATAAAGAAGCCCTTAAAAAGCAAAAGTTTCCGACTCCTGCAAAATATAAAGGTGAATTTCCATTCCTAAAAGAAGTGGATTCACTAGCCTTAGCGAACGCACAAATCAACTTGCAGACTACCTATAAGAATTTCTTTGAAGGAAATGCTGAATTTCCAAAGTTCAAGAACCGTAAAGCTAAACAATCCTACACAACTAACTTAGTCAATGGCAACATCGAGAAAGTGGCTAAACTACAAGAAAAGACAGCCAATCAACGTAAGAACTTTCTCCACCACAAATCAAAAGAATTAGCTTCTAATTTTGATGCTGTGGTGATGGAAGACTTGAACATGAAAGGAATGTCACAAGCCCTTCCCTCTGGAAAAAGCGTTCACAGCAATGGTTGGAGCATGTTCACCACTTTCTTAGCGTACAAGCTAAAAGAACAAGGGAAACAGATTGTGAAAATTGATAAGTGGTTTCCTTCCATTAAAAAATGTTCTTGTTGTGGTGCAGAAAAGCCTATGTCGCTATCTGAACGTACATATCATTGTTCATGTGGTTACGTGGCAGATCGTGACTACAATTCAGCTATCAACATCAAAAATGAAGGATTAAGATTATTAGCGTTATCATAGAAACAATAACTTTTGGAACAAGAGGGTTAGCTCGGTCAGTTTTCGTTGGCTAGTAAAAGCAACGATAAGTCGAGAAGCACCCACTTCAAGCGACCCGTAAGGATGGGAAGTGGTGGGAGTAGTTCACTGGGTGGATTGTATTTTAACTTTGCTTGGCAAATGGCTTGGTCACTATTTAGTATCTATCAAATTAAGTATGCAGGTGCCACTGGGTTTTGGGTCAGTTTGTTTGTTGTAGCAAATCAAATTTCACAGGTCGTTAGCTTTAAATGGTGGGAAAGAATGGCAGGAAAAATTGGAAATGTTCAGTTGCTTGTCTTTGTAGTATTTGGAATGGCAATTGCACCATTATTAACCATTATTTCCACGAACTTGATCTATCAAGTTTTCGTGAATTTACTTACAGGATTCTTCGTTGCTGGAACAGTTCTTCTATTGTTTAACCAGTTGTTAGAGTTTTCAGGAGAAGAAAAAAGAACATCATATATAACAAACTATAATACATGGCTCGCTGTTATAGGTTTCATCGCGCCACAGTTTGGAGTTTTTCTTTTAGAGGAATTTGGAATGAATATTGCTATTCTAACATCCTTTGTTTTACGAGCAAGTAGCGGACTTTTCTTTTTGTATCTTTTTAGAGAAGAGGCCATGCCGTTTGTCAAAAAAGTTACTGTTCATATGCGAAAAAAAAGTGACTAGTTTTCGATAAATACCTTGTAATAATAAGCCCAGTTCTAACCAGTGGGAATAATAAATGCCAATTTTACACACTTTCATAAATTTTCCATGAATAAAACGGAATGAAGTCCATCAGGGGTTTTGATAGCCTTGATGGACTTTCCATTTTTTGGACCATGAATAACTATGTTACAAATGATAGCCTTGTTGATAGAGAGATTGAAAGAAACATATAGGAGGTTATCGATGATGAAAAAACTATTATTTGCTTTAATCGCAACTATGGGATTATCTACCTTTGCTATAAATGGTCAAGTCGATGCAGCGACTACACATACTGTAAAATCCGGAGAATCTTTTTGGGTGATTTCCAAGAATTATGGTGTAACTGTAAATTCATTAATGAGATTAAATGGTAGAACAAGTAGCATGCTCTATGTTGGTGAGAGATTACAGATTCCGAACTCTGTTAGTGCATGGGAACGTGATCTGTTAGCAAGACTTGTACACGCTGAAGCTAAGGGAGAGCCTTATGCAGGTAAAGTAGCTGTTGCCACAGTGGTTTTAAACCGTGTAGATAGTTCGCTTTTCCCGAATACAATTAGTGGAGTTATTAACGAAAAAGCTTATGGTTACTATGCTTTTTCACCAGTACAAAATGGTACAATTAAATCAGCAGCTGATACTGAAGCAAAACACGCAGTATCTGAAGCTCTCGCTTTCCGCGGACAAGGAAGTGGATCACTATACTTCTATAATCCTAGAACAGCTCAGAGTGACTGGATTAAATCACGCCAAGTAACTGTAACTATTGGAAATCATGTATTTGCGAAGTAAATATCATTTCTAGTTGAGTGAGGCACCCTTTTGTGGGTGCTTTTTCTTTTATACATTCAGCTATAACTTTGGTCGATAGTATAACGCCATTAGGACTTGGCGACAAGCAAATTTTTTCCAAAAAATAGGTTAATGGTTATGAGATCCCCATGTCCGACGCAGAATGAAAGAAGAGGAATGAAAATAAGTCGAACAAGCAGCATTTTCGAGGTGAAACTAAACATGGGGAAGATAATAAAGCCGACCCTATTCGAAATACGCTTCCTATAGAAAAATATGGTTAAATAAACTCAATATCTACTGCCAAAAAACTAGTGAAAAATCTCTAGATATCGAATATATTGATGGAAAGGAGTTGAGTCCAGATGAAAATAATCTTTAAAATTGTAATTACACTACTTATAATCATAGGAATTGGCGGTGCAGCGATCTATTATTTTGGTACATCGATTGCATCTGAACAGATCATGACCTATGTAAATGATGAACTACTTAAGGAAGAAAATTTAGATGAGATAAAAGAAATGATTGACGTGGATCCACAATTAAAAGCTTTTCTTACAGATGCAAGTGATGTATCTAATGAAGCATTACCTTTTACCACAAGTGAGGAAGCTACGAAAGCGATTTTAAAGAAAATTGATATGAATGAAATGAAAGAAGTGGCAAGTCAGCTTAAAGGTGGCATAAGTAAAGAAGAACAGGAAGAACTTATGCAGTTAATGGAGGAAAAACTCTCGGAAGAAGAAATAAATGCATTAAAAGTTATTGCCTATAAGGAACTAAATAAATAGTACAACCTTATTCGACTAATCACTTTCCCAGGATAAAATACATAAAATATTGTATGCGCTTTCATACTAAGTGAACGGGTAGTAATACCTCCACCTCAAGCCCTAAGTGAAACGAAAAAAGTAGGTGGGGGATGAAAATAAAACATTAAATTTTTCATCCTTGTTTGTGAAGCTTCTTCATGGTTGGCTGTCCGTAAATGTCCAATTGGTTCAAGGGCCTTTGGGTCATACCTTTAGATGTTAATAAACAGTGGGGACGGCCACTGATTGAAGTTTTACTCTATTGTTATAGATAAAACAGGTATAATTCCTCTCATTTTCCAAATAATAAAAGAAAATAAGTGGGATAGGGAATACCTTACCCAAGTTAAGAGGAGTGAAAGATCATGGGACTAATAAACGCTTTTTCCGAATGGAGAACGAATCGAGAGGAAAAAAGGATTAATCAGGCGGAAGCTTTAGGGATTTGTCCGGATTGTCGTGGTCGTGGTTTCTATACTTTTGCTGATGAATATTACTATGCGAATGTTTATGATTGTGTAAGTTGTAATGGGAGTGGATTATTTGAAGAATGGGATGGGAGAGGATAATGAACTTGGCCTTGCGCCAAGTTTTTTGTTTGCAGCTTTCAATCCTTTTCTGCAAAAGAATAATTCGCTGCACTCCATCGAACACTAGAAAAGTTAAGGTGGGGAGGTTTCATCATGACTAATCAAAAGGAAACTAAAAAATTAACTTGGTGGCAGCTTTCCTTAGTGGGAATTGGCAGCATAATTGGAACGGGCTATTTTCTTGGTTCCAGTATCGCAATAAAACAAGCAGGTCCATCTGTTATTTTATTATATTTGTTAGCGTCCATAGGGACCTATATTGTGTTCCAAGCGATGGCAAGGATGACAGCCGAGCATCCCGAAAAAGGATCTTTTCGTACATACGCAAAAAAAGCCTTTGGAAAATGGGCGGGTTTTAGTATTGGCTGGGTTTATTGGTCTTCCGAAATGCTTATAATGGGAAGTCAACTCACTGCTTTAGGAGTTTTTTCGAAATTTTGGTTTCCTGATTTACCGCTTTGGATTTTTGCCGCCATTTATGGAATTCTTGGAATGATTGTAATATTAACAGGTGTTAATGGTTTTGAAAAAGCTGAGAATGTTTTTGCCGTGGTCAAAGTTGCGGCTATTTTCATGTTTATTTTGATAGCTGCTCTAGGTGCTTTTGGAGTTTTGAATGGGGAAAAAATAGGGGTAGAAGTTTCATTTCAAAGGGATATTTGGTTACCTGAAGGGTTTACTGGACTCTGGTCCGCATTTATATATGCATTCTATGCCTTTGCAGGAATTGAAGTAATGGGCATCATGGCCAGTGAATTAAAAGACCCGAAAGAGGCACCTCGTTCAGGAAGAGTGATGCTTATCGGGCTTGCCATCATCTATATGACGTCAATTGCGCTTGCGATACTGTTAGTGAATTGGGATAAGTTCACACCAGACAAAAGTCCATTCATCAAGGCTCTTGACCAATATAACCTACCAATTGTTCCAGATGTCTTAAACGGAGCCCTAATTATAGCAGGCTTTTCAACAATGACAGCTTCTCTTTATGCGATTACAACGATGATTGTTGTCCTTGCTAAAGATGGAGATGCACCTCCACTGTTTCAAAAGACAGGCAAAAGAGATATTCCTTTTCGGGCAGCAACTTTAACATTTTCAGGGATGGCCCTATCCATTATTGTTTCTTTTTTACTTCCTGAAAAGATTTATGAGTACATTACTACAGCGGCAGGCTTAATGATCCTTTACACATGGATCATGATTTTATTTTCATTTAAAAAGCTATCTAAACTAACTTCCTTTGATCAAATGAAACGTTGGCTTGCCTTAGTACTTATTTTGATCGGTATCAGTGGAACAGTTGTTGATCAGGCTGGAAGGCCAGGCTTTTTTGTGAGTATAAGTTTTTTACTTGTTATCTTCATTGTAACCTTTATTATGTCTAAGCGATGGAAAAAGGAACAGTTTATAAAATAAGAATTTTAAATGCTTGATAGCCAAAATATAATCCAAAACCAATAAGGGACAATCCTGATAGAGAAGCTATAAACACTAAAACTTTACTGTTCAATATTTTTCTGGAATGACTTGTGACTGCAGCCATTGAGATATCCCAAATGACTAAGCCAAGAACAATAGCTGAGCTATAGAGAGCAAGGTGAACGTTGTCATAGGATGTTGCGGTTTTGGCAAGAACTGATCCATAAATCCCTAGCCAAAAAAGAATGGTTAATGGGTTCGATAATGCCATAAAAAAGCCTGTCCAAAAGGTTTTCAATAAGGAATGACTTTGTCTTGACCAATCAGGTTTAATTATTTTGCTCGAAGTGACAAAGCTTTCGACCCCTGTATAAATCAGGACAAAGCAGCCAAAGGACCACAGGAATGCCTGTACAATAGAAGCTTCAAGAATATGTATCACTCCATAGTAAACAAGGAGCATATAAAGAATATCTGCACATACAGATCCAAGCCCAATAAACCAGGAATGTAAAAATCCATCCTTGATACCACGATCCAATTGGGCTGCATTAATTGGACCAATGGGGGCAGCAAGTGATAATCCGAGAAAAACATAACTAAAGAAAATGCCCATAACAAAAAGATCCTCCTCGTTAGCTTGTACTAAAGCTTATTCGAGGAGATTTTTTTTCAGTACTTCAATTTCGTTATTGGTGGAGATCACATTATCTTGTGTCCTAGTACATTCCACCCTTTTCTTTTATTCCGCATGAACAGGCAGCCAACCATGAAGCAAGCTTCACCAACAAGGATGAAAAATTTAATGTTTTATTTTCATGGGAATAACCCCCGCCTCAAGTCTTAAGTGAAATGAAAAATAAACTGCTCATAAATGTCCGATTGGTTGAAGGGCTTTTAGGTCATGCTTGGGTACTAACAATCAGTGAGGAACGGCCACTGATTGAAGTATCCCCTTTATGTCATGCGGTTTACTTGCTGGGTTTCTTCTGTAAGGCGAAGAAGGTCCTTCATACGATTAATTTCTTGCTGCTCTTTAATAGTGGGAGTTGTATCATTTGTTAAAATCTCATGCATGCTATCTTCCGCAATCAGAAGTTGTTTTTGAGCTTCTTGAAAGTAAGCTGGATTTTCTTGAGCCTGTTGAACAGCTTCATATGCTTTTTTTGTCATCTGTAAAGCTTTTTCTATGGAAGTATCCATTTAAAGAACCTCCTTATATTTGTCGATTATTAATATTCCCTGGGGAATAATTAGTATTCTTGTATAGATTCATCGCATGAAAAGAAGACATATGGGGAAATTACAATTAGAAACATGAGAAAGGTGGAATAGCATGGTTCAATCCATTTACCAATTAACAGAGTGGCTTGATAGACAGAAAGGGCAGAATTTATATATAACTAAGAAAGAAAAAGCAACAGGTAAGGAAGAAATTATTGATATGGATGAAGTACATATTCATTTATCAAATTACTCCGTTCGTGATTTAGAGAGGGAATCAATAGATGGATATTTGGCACACCAAGAGTTACTTTTACAGGGAGAAGGAGAAATAAGGGGTTCTGAAAATACAAAAGAATACATCCCACTACCACAAGATGTTTTTGAGATGCCCCTTATGGGGGAATTCAAAGCAGAAGAAAGTGAAAATGGATTTAAAATCGATACAGAAAAGGCTATTTATACAATAAGAAAAGCGTAAGCAGCCTTGATCATCGAGTGAGAGAAGGGAAGTGTCTCTAGTTGTTAGGCTGTCCCTAGAAACAAGAAAAGCATTTGCTTTATCCTACATGAACGGGCAATACCCCACCTTGAGTCTTAAGCGAAACGATAAGAGTAGGTGGGAGATAAACTGCTGTATTCAAGGGCCTTTAGTCATAACCTTGAGTGCTAACAATCATTTGGGGACGGGCTCTGATTGAAGTTTCACTTTATGTGAAGTAGCTCTAATTTGTTTTCCTTAATGTGATCATTTGGGTAAAAATTTTGAAGATTAATCGATGAACCCTTTCGCTTAAGTCTGACAGAGTTTATTTACTTTATCTTTTTAAAAGGCGCCTTAAGGGCGTCTTTAAATTTTATCCCGCATGAACGGGTAGCCAACCATGAAGCAAGGTTCACCAACAAGGATGAAAATTTATTTCATGGGAGTAATACCCCCACCTCAAGTCTTAAGTGAAACGAAAAGAGCAGGTGGGGGATAAACTACCTGTAAATGTCCGATTGGTTCAAGGGCCCCCAGGACATGTCCTGGGGTGGTAACAATCAATGGGGGACGGTCACTGATTGAAGTTTACTTTATTTTTTATTTGAAAGATAAGTCAGAAAGTATAAAATTTGTCTAGCTCCAGTGAAAAAGCTTCAACGAGTAATCTTCGAAGTTTTTGCCCCAAGTAAGGGAAGCTACTTAGAGCTACTTCGCAGAAATAAGTGCTTTTCTTGTTTCGAAGCGCGCTTGCGCTTTTCTTAACAGATAGGAAAGTATAAAACTTGTCTAGCTCCAGCGCCCTATCGACTAGAGTCGGTTCCCTCTTCTCCATCGATAAGTCAACATCGATTCACTTCGTGAACCGTGTTTCCTTTATCTCAGAGATCGTAGGCTAAAACCGCCACATCGTGTGGCAAAGCCTACGTGACCCACATCCTGCGGGCCTCACCGCCTTACGTCGATGATCAAGGGCGCTTGCGCTTTTCTTATGTATAAATACTTCATTCAAATACAATTTTTCATTGGTTTACTAAGTAGGTTATGATAAAATACATGAGTTCTTATTACTAGAGATGAGGAGGGGAAATAGTGAAAAAGAGATCAAGAAGATGGCGTATGAACCAGGAACTTTCTACAGTTCAGTTAATTGTTCTTTTTTATTTTCTTGCCTCTGCAATAGCTACTCTATTACTGAGTTTGCCTTTTTTACATAGAGATAATGTTGACTTAGGTTTTTTGGATGTTTTTTTTACGGCTGTTAGTGCGATTAGTGTAACAGGACTTACTGTGTTTTCGACAGCAGAGACTTTTAATACAGCTGGTTATTTTGTGTTGGCGTTTATCTTGCAATTCGGTGGAATTGGGATCATGACACTAGGAACCTTTATATGGATTCTTGTTGGAAAGAAGATAGGACTTAAGGAGAGGCAACTCATTCAAATTGATCAGAACAGGTCTACTCTATCTGGTTTAGTTAGAGTTATGATTAAAATATTATCAACGATAATTATTATAGAGATATTTGGTACTGTAATATTGAGCTTTTATTTCTTGTCTTATTTTTCAACGTGGCAAGAAGCGGTGGTCCAAGGCTTCTTTGCAGCAGTAAGTGCCACTACTAATGCAGGATTTGATATTACGGGACAATCTTTGATTCCATTTGCAAATGATTATTTTGTTCAAACGGTAAATATGTTACTCCTTATCTTAGGGGCTATTGGTTTCCCCGTTTTAATTGAAGTTATTGATTATTTAAGAGGACTCCACGGAAAGCAATATCAGTTTTCTTTATTTGCAAAGTTAACTACGGTTACTTTTTTTGGCTTAATTGTTGTAGGATTTGTTTTGATTCTTGCTTTTGAATGGAACAACTTTTTTGAAGGAATGACATGGCATGAGTCCTTCTTTTATGCCTTATTCCAATCTGTTACAACAAGAAATGGTGGATTAGCTACTATGGATGTAGCAGAATTCACAGTTGAAACCCAACTCTTGCTTAGTGTTCTAATGTTCATTGGAGCTTCTCCAAGTAGTGTTGGTGGTGGAATCCGAACTACTACGTTTGCTATTGCCCTATTAACGATTTACAGTTATGCAAAAGGAAATTCCAGCATTAAGCTGTTTAAGAGAGAGATACATCCAGAAGATATGGTTCGCTCATTTGTGGTTATAACAACTGCTGCACTACTTTGTCTTTCTTCTGTAATTATTCTCAACTTATCTGAGGATTTTTCATTAGTAGAGATTATTTTTGAAGTTGCGTCAGCCTTTGGAACTACAGGGTTATCCCTAGGCATCACACAAGATTTAAGCAGCTTTGGAAAGCTCGTCATCATTTTCCTAATGTTCGTTGGAAGAATTGGGATCTTTTCGTTTCTCTTTATTATCCGAGGGAAAAATAAGGCAGATCTTTTTCATTATCCAAAAGAAAATATTATTATTGGGTAAAAGAGGCTTTAAAAAGTCTCTTTTTTTATATACTATTAGCTATTTATCCCGCGCTTACGTCAGACAATACCCCCATCTCAAGTCTTAAGTAAATTGAAAAGAGTAGGTGGGGGGCAAACTACCCGCAAATGTCCGATTGGTTCAAGGTTTTTTAGGTTCATTCCTTGAATCAGTGGGGGCGGGCAATGATTGAAGTTTCCTTTATGGAGGTGAAATATGAAAAGATATTCGTGTATTATAATGGAACATGTAAATCAGAAAGTCTCATTCACAACTGCTTTAGAAATAATTTTTGCGCATGGAAACAAAGAGATAAGTGTTGAGGAAAAAGTGGGACTGACGAAAATTTTTTTCTCGACTTTGTCTCAAGATGAACTATGGCAATTAGTGCTTGGTTTCGAAGTGAAGGGATTGAGAGTAGGTTATGGCCATGGGGAGACACTTCTAGAAGCAGAAAAGAAGGCACAAGATCATCTAAACAAAGTTAACAGTTTCGAAACACAGGTCTGATCTACCACATGTTTTTTTTTCTCCTTGTTCATACTAAGCGTATGAAAGGAGAATGTAATATGTTGAAAAAATGGGTAATTGCTTTAATGCTACTTCTCGCCATTCCTTTTCCTTATGCAAGTACTGAGGCAAAAGAAAATGATTGCTCAAACTCCATAAACATTCAAACAGAATCATATGCGGATGAAAAATCAATTCAAATAGAATACCCTATTTTATCTGGTTTAAAGGATGGAGCTTTCCAAGACCAACTAAATCACAAGATAAAAAAAGAAATCAATCAAAAGATTGACCAACTAAGAGAAGAAGAGAAAATAACTCCAAATGGAAAGCATCATTTATTTGTCGATTATAAATTGATTAAAGAAGGCTGTTTTTATTCACTATTGATTCGTGAAAGTTTTTCAAATGGAAACCAATTTGGTGAGGATATTCATTCTTATAACTTTGTGGATGAAAGTGGTGCCACATTAATTCAATTAGACGATTTTGTCGATAACGTAAATAAGTTAAATGAGAAGGTTATTGGAAAAATGAGCAGTGCCCCTAACAAATACTTACAAGGGAATGAATCATTCAAAGCCATTCGTCCTGACCTAGCATATTACGTTAAAGAGGGACATGTAACTTTAGTATTTAATAAATATGAGGTGGCAACAGGAGAATATGGGACACCTCAAATTACTATTCCTTTAAGAGAAATTTCCACGATCCTGAGAAAGGAAATCCTCTAAGAAAAGCGCAAGCGCCCTTCGAAACAAAGAAATCACTTGTTTCTGAGAAGTAGCTCTAAGTAGCTTTCCTTCCTCGAGACAAAAACTTCGAAGATTACTCGAGCAAGCTTTTTCACAGGAGCTAGACAAATTTTTTATTTTCTTATCTTGTAAAAAAAAGCTGCATCTCCTAATAGAGATGCAGTTTTTCGTTGATTGTCTTAATCTATTTACAAAGGGGAGGAATTCAACTCTGTTACACAGAGAAATAACAAAGACAATCACTTATCAACAGTATTATCCACATTCTTAACATTTTAAACATACAGATTTTGCTACTTATACACATTATCCACAAAAGTATTCACAAAAAGTATTCACAGGGGTACATCTGGTGAAAAGCTAGCCTTTCTGACCCTTTGAACGAAAATACGCACGATCCGCTCGCTTGAACTCTCGTCCATAGTTTACTTCCTGCGCTTTAGATAATCCATTTTTCTCTTCTTGAATTCTTCTAGTTTTGCTTTTCATTGCTACCCACTCCTCCATAAGATTCGATTACTACTTCCATTGTTTCCGAAAGGAGCAAGTGTTATTCACCAAAAAAAGAAGCCCTATGATTAGGCTTCTTTTGCTTCTTCTTGAACATGAACAGGCTGATTGCGTAATAAATAAAAGAGATATTGCTCTTTCGTAATCACAAACAGGTCATAAATATCCTCAACCTCATTTATTTTCTGGAAGATTTCAGGGTGGGTTTCATTTGCTAGAGATACATATGGGAGTTTCGAAGCGGCCCTCAAAGAACGGACATTTAATCTGCGTATTTTCATGAAAATAGATTCTATTTCAAGTTCAAAGAACAATTCTTTGAAAAATGTATCTTTAGCTAATTGATTGTATCCTTTGCCAAAAAATGGCTTGCCAATCCATGTGGCAAGAAATCCTGCACAATCCTGGATGTCAAATAAGTTAATCGTGCCTATTGGTTGGTTCCACTCATCTAAAATTGTTCTTGAAATAAGTTCGCCTTTTTCTTCAGCTTCTATTGTTTTTTTAGTTAGGAAATAAAATTCATCACTAGTATAGGCTTTATGACGTACAAAAGGAAATACGTCAGGATCGATCATATAATCAAAAAGGATAGGAGACTCGTGTAATTCGCGTTTTTTAATCATTAAAAAATGCCCTCCATTTCTTGAAAAGGGCAGATTTCTCCATAGGAATCCAAAATGGACGTTCCACCCTCGAATTTTTATAGGAAGCTTAAAAAATCCGGGATGGGAATCGAACCCACTAGAACCAGTAAACTGGTGGCGCACCATTTGCCTTCCCTAGGAATCGGTTATTTGATTTATAGGTTTATCCCGCATAACGGGCACTAATACCCCAACCTCAAGTCTTGAGTGAAACGAAAAGAGTAGGTGGGGATAAACTGCCCGTAAATGTCCGATTGGTTCATCTAACAATCAGTGGGGGGACCCCACTGATTGAAGTTTCGCTTTATCATTTCTCGATTTAGCAGCAAAAATATCATACTTGATTTTAAACCAAAATGGAATAGTTTTTTGTAGGAATTTTTTAGCAAAATATCGACAGAAATTGACAGCCAAAAAAGGTGCTTTTAAAGACTATTTTATGCTCTCCTCAGGAAGTTTTTTTACCTCTAAATAAAGGATATGATGGCCTTCCCGTTCATAGATTTTAAATAAATATCCTTCCACTTCGATTTCAGAATAAGTTTCAATATCAAACGATTGGGTCATGAACCACCCACCAATGGTATCGATCTCGTCATCATTAAGTTCAATTCCAAGCAAGTCATTTACTTCTTGAATAAGCAGACGAGCATTTATAATAAAATGATTTTCACTTAACTTGCGAACTTCAGGCACTTCGTCTTCATCAAACTCGTCCCTGATTTCTCCTACAATTTCCTCTAAAATATCTTCAACTGTAACCAGACCAGAGGTTCCTCCATATTCATCCATAAGAATAGCCATATGCGTACGCTCTTTTTGCATTTTAACAAGGAGGTCGTGAATAGGAGTGGATTCAAGCACTCTAATCACGGGGTTTACAAATTCTTCAAGCTTAATGCTTGGATCGGGCAAATCATTTTTGATTTTTGATGTAAGTAATTCTTTGATGTTAATAAACCCCACTACATTGTCTTTGTCACCCTCAATTATAGGATAGCGAGTATAGTTTTCGAATTTAACAGTATCAATAATATTTTCGAAAGTATCGTTAATAGAAAAAACAATCATTTCCGTTCGTGGTACCATAATTTCTTTTGCAACTCGTTCATCGAACTCAAAAATGTTATTTACATATTTCAGCTCATTTTTGTTGATTTCCCCGCTCTCATAGCTCTCGGAAAGAAGAATTCGTAATTCCTCCTCGGAATGGGCAATTTCATGTTCAGAAGCAGGCTTAATACCAAACATACCGACCAAAACTCGTGCAGAGCCATTAAGTAACCATATAGCTGGATACATAATCTTATAAAATAAGATAATAGGTCGAGAAAATAAAAGAGCGATGTTTTCTGCTTTTTGTATGGCTACTGTTTTGGGAGCAAGTTCACCCACTACAACATGAAGAAAAGTCACGAAAGAAAATGCAATTGCAAATGAAAGAATAGATGCTATGTTAGGGTTTATATGAAGCTGTTCAAACACAGGATGAAGAATATCTTCAACTGTTGGTTCTCCAAGCCAACCTAACCCTAAGGCTGTTATTGTAATTCCTAATTGGCAAGCTGAAAGATATTCATCTAGGTGAGTAATTACCTTTTTGGCTGAAGAAGCCCCTTTGATCCCTTCAGCAACTAATTGATCAATTTTTGAAGATCTTACTTTTACGATAGCAAATTCAGTAGCAACAAAAAATGCTGTCAAGGCGATCAAAAGTATAATTAGTACAATATTTATAAGTATCATATAGGCGTCTTACCAAAGTAAGAACGGTCACCTCCTTTTGGGTTTTAAGAGGGCACATTAGCAGTTTTCCCTAATTTCAAATGAGCATGCGCTTGTTCCCTAAATGAAAAAGAGCAGCCATTAGGTTGCTCTTCATTCCTTGCCATTAAGTCCATATTTTAATTTATCCCGGGTGAAAGGAGCCATACACCATCTCGAGTTTTAAGTGAAACGTAAAGAGAGTAGGTAGGGGATAAAATGCCACTAACTGATTAAAGTTTCACTAAAGGGAAAAAACAATCTCTCCACTAACCATAGTCCATATTGGTCTGGATCGAAATTCAAAAGGATGTCCACTCCATAAAACAAGGTCTGCATCTTTTCCTTCTTCAATGCTACCAATTCGGTCATCAACACCTAAATTCTTGGCAGGAAGAATGGTAATCCCCTCAAGTGCCTTTTGTTCATCCAATCCTTCGCGTGTCGCAAGTGCTGCACAAATATTTAAATACTGAATGGGTGTGTATGGATGATCTGTCGTTATGGAAACCTCGATCCCGTGCTCCGTTAGAGCCTTATAAGTACTCCATGTTTTATTCTTCAGTTCCACCTTTGATTTTCGAGTAAACGTAGGACCAACGGAAACCTTGAGATTTCTTCCTGACAACTCCTCGGCTATGAGATGTCCCTCTGTACAATGTTCAATTCGTAAATCCAGATTAAACTCGTCTGCAAGGCGGACAGCACTTAAAATATCATCTGCCCGATGAGCGTGAATTCGAACAGGAATTTCTCTAGCTAATGCCTTTTTAAGGGGTTTGGTTCTTAAATTAGTTGGCCTCTGATCATTGGTGGCATGCGTAAAAGCCTCACGCAGCATCCCCATTATCCCCATACGTGTGATGGAATCATTGTTTGACTGGGAGTGAATTCGTTTCGGGTTTTCACCTAATGCAAGCTTTAAGCCAGCAACCTCTCTGATAATCATCTTGGAAATGTTTTGACCATACGTCTTGATGACTGAGGTTGTGCCGCCTATTACGTTGGCACTTCCTGGCATAATATGTGCTGCAGTCACTCCATGGGATAACGCATCATGAAAAGCGATATCTAATGGATTAGCACCATCTAAGGCTCTGATATGTGGGGTCATTGGCTCTATTGTTTCATTCGCATCATTTCCTGCCCAGCCTGTTCCTTCATCATATAGTCCAAGATGTGTATGGACATCAACAAATCCTGGGAATAAATTAAATCCTTGACCATCAATCACTTGATCAACTTCATTTGATAAATTCTGTCCTACTTGTTTGATTTTTTTATTTTCTATAAGCACTTCACCTTCAGCAATAACCGGGGAGGTGATAGGATGAATCGTTACATTTTTGATTAAAGTTTTCATCAGAAGGTGATCCTTTCTTTCAAACATTTCTATTCTATGATATCCGACAATGCTGTTTGTAAATCGTCATATTGAAAAACATATCCAAATTTTTGCGCTTTTTTTGGTAATACATATTGTCCTTTTAGAACAAGCTCACTCATTTCACCAAGTGCTAAACGTAGGGCGAAGCTTGGTGCTGGGATCCAATAGGGACGTTTCAAAATATCCGATAAAATTTTACTGAATTCATGATTTCTTTTTGGATGTGGAGCAGTTGCATTTATAGGTCCTGAGATATTTTCATTTTCTATAGCAAAATGAATGATTCCAACGACGTCTTGTATATGAATCCAGGAAATCCACTGGTTCCCCTTTCCTAATTTCCCTCCAACAAACAGTTGAAAAGGGAGAATCATTTTTGGTAGAGCCCCTTGATCTCCTAAAATAACTCCAAATCTAATTAGAGTGACACGAACACCTAGATCAGATGCTTGCCTAGCTGTTTTTTCCCATTCATTAACGACATGTGCTAAAAAATCATCACCTGGTATAGTCGTTTCTTCTGTAAAAGTAGCTGATTCAGAGGTGCCATAAAACCCAATTGCGGAAGCATTGATTAGAACTTTTGGTTTATCAGGAATATTCTCCATGAGTGAAATCACAGAATTTGTTGACTGGATTCGACTTTCTAAAATTCGTTGTTTTCTTTTTTCTGTCCAGCGTCCACTGTTTAAAGACTCTCCAGCCAAATTCACAATCGCGTCTAATAAAGGTAGTTTTTTCTCGGGATTAGCTCCTTCATAGAGCCAACCAACATATTTAATCTGTTCAGAGCTGGTATATTTCTGAGGAGATCGTGTGAGAACATAAACCTGATGTCCAAGATTAGTGTAAAAATTAATTAACTCTCGCCCAACAAAGCCAGTTCCACCTGCAATGGCAATATTCAACTGAATCCCTCCCTTAAGAAATCATAGTCCTAGTGTAGCCTAGTTGTAAGCAAAAATCACTCACTTTCCCTGCTATTTCCCATAAGTTTTGGTATGATAAAAAAAGAGGTGAAACCGAATGAAAATCACTAAAATCTCCACCCAAAAGAAAAAGAGAAGATATAATATTTTTGTGGACAAGGGACAAGGGGAGGAATTTGGCTTTGGAGTTGATGAGGACATACTGATCGAATTCCACCTTCAGAAGGGAATGGAGCTTGACTCCAATTTGCTTAAAACCCTTGAACAGAAAAATGAAGTTCACCAGGTCTTTTCTTTAGCAATCAATTTTTTGAGTTATCGAATGCGTACAATACAGGAAATGGTACAATACTTACGTAAAAAAGAAGTGGAACAAGATCAGATTGACCAAGTTATTAATCGTTTGAAAAGTGAAGGGTACTTAAATGACGCAGAATTTGCTGCATCCTTTGTTGCTACTCGAAAAAACACTTCAGGTAAAGGGCCAATTTTAATAAAAAAAGAACTGATGGATAAAGGAGTAGAAGCTTCTATTATTGAGAATTCCCTTACCCTTTATTCCCGAGAAGAACAACTAGAAAAAGCAATGAAACTAATTGAAAAGAAAATAGCTGTTGAAAAGAGAAAATCTCATCAACAAGCTTTACAGACAGTTAAGCAGACCCTTTTACAAAAAGGATTCACACAGGATATCATACAAGAAGGTTTGCAAAACATTGAATTAAATAAAGATTCCGATGAAGAATGGAATGCTATAGTTTACCAAGGGGAAAAGGCTGTTGCTAAGTACCAAAGAAAGTATGAAGGGTTTGAGCTCAAGCAAAAAGTAAAGACTTCTTTATATCAAAAGGGCTTTACCTTTGATGAAATTGAGCGATTTCTGGATACGATACAAAAAGAAATGGGCTAGGGGGAATAGGAATGGAACAGAGATATAGTGAGATGTCCGTTGAAGTACTTCAAAAAGAAATGGCAGCACTTAAAGAAAAGTCAATCAAGGCAGAGCAAATGGGTATGGTCAATGAACTCGCGGTATATGAACGAAAATGGACCATGGCTAAAGCATATACCATGGACCCTTCGCAATTTAAAGCTGGTGAAGTGTATGAACTCGATGCAACTCCAGGTGAATCCTTTAAAATAGAATATTTACGTGGCGTTTTTGCATGGGGAAATCGAGGGAGCGGAGTACGAGAGCAGAAAGACCATGCTGCGGAGGAAGATTTAGAAGCACTACCGATTTCATTGTTGGGCAAGAAGCTGTCGTAGTAAAATCAAAGGTTTAATCAAATAAAGCCCCTACCTCAGTAGGGGCTTGCGTTAACTAAAATTAACAGTTAGGCATTATTTTTCTTAAACAGCTGCTGTTTAATCTGTGTTTGACTTTGCATGGTCTCCCCATTCACTTGGTGTCCGGAGTGCTTAGGGTTGGCTCTTGGAGACTGAAAGGGATTGCTATATAGGTTGTCAAAAAATGCTTTTCTTGGTTTACCTTCCATCATATGCTCCTCCATTCATTAAGAGTTAGTTCGTTGAGAGGATTCTTGCATCCGCTCATTTGGACGAGTTTGAATGGTGCCATTTGCACGTTTAGAGGCGTAAATGGCTTTTGCACGAGGCTCTCCATCTAAATGCATTTCGGGAAACCCTTTCTTTTTGTTTCTCACGCTGAATTCCCCCTTTTAACTTTTGCACCCATCCTGATGCTTTTATAGTTTGCGTAGCTGTGGTCCATTGTATAAGAGTAAATGATGGGAATTCACTAGTTACTCCAATATTGGATCAAGCTTCTGCTTCAATTTTTCTTCAGAAAAAATCCATCCAGTATAGGAGCTTAAAATTTGATGGTTTTCATCCATTTGAACAACCGCGACAAAAGGATAACGTCCTTTTGATCGATATCGAAGGTCGATAAAACGAACCTCAATTAAACTGTTATATTCGTCAATTTCCCATCTGTAAACAGGTGAGAAGGAAAGAAAAGCTGAAATGTTTGGATCTTTTAAGGCTGCTCTCATAATTGTGATATTAGGCAATGGCTTCCTTAAAAATTCATCAAGAATGCGAATGTGCCCATCTTCTGCCCGGGCAACATAAAAGTGATCCCTTGTAGTAATCGCAATTCTCCATGTATTTTGGTAAAGAGTTGGGGAGGTTGCAATGTTTTCACTATCAGGAAAGACTTCATATATTTTTTTAATTATTTCTCGTTTATCAAAGTAACGCTTGATATAATAAAGGGCGATCACTACATAAATAATGATAAAAGTGATCCCAGGATCAGCACCTAATAACCATGCAATAATCCCAATAAAATGCAATATAAAAATATAGGGGTCAAAGGTATTAATAAAACCGAAGGCGACCCATTTTTTTGAAAATGGACGAGCAGCTTGTGTTCCATAGGCATTAAATAAATCAACAAAAACATGCATAATAACAGCGCCGAATACCCAAAGCCATAAATGCAAAAAGCTTATCGATGGAACAAATTGATATATAATAGTTGAGATGAAAATACCCCAAAAAATCACAAATGGGATGGAATGAGTAATACCTCTGTGATTTCGAATATATGTGGCATTATTTCTTAATTTTAAAATTGTATCAAAGTCAGGCGCGTGCGAAGCAATAATCGTCCCTGTTATAGCAGCATTGAAATAAGCAGGGTCCTGATTGATAGCTGGATCTAATGTAGCTAATCCTCCTAAGGCAACACCCATAACAATGTGTGTTCCTGTATCCATGGAAAGCCTCCTTTCGCATCACAATATAAACTTTATCAGCAGGAGGGTACTTGTGAATAAACATTTAGAAAAATTTCCAATTCAATCCTTTCAAAATTCACTAATTCATTGGTTTAAAAAGGAGCAACGGGACCTTCCCTGGAGAAGAGATCCTACTCCTTATGAAGTTTGGGTTTCCGAAATTATGCTTCAACAAACAAAAGTAGAAACGGTTATACCTTATTATAAACACTTTCTTTCAAAATTTCCGACTTTAGACACTCTAGCCACTGCTGAAGAGCAAGAGGTGCTAAAAGCTTGGGAAGGTCTAGGATACTATTCCCGTGCTCGAAACCTTCAAAACGCAGTACGAGAAGTCGTGGAGCAATATGGCGGTTCTGTCCCAGATACAAAGGAAGAACTCGGAAATTTGAAAGGTGTTGGTCCATATACACAAGGTGCCATTTTAAGCATAGCTTTTCAAAAACCAGAACCTGCTGTAGATGGGAATGTCATGCGTGTACTATCGAGAATCCTGTTAATTACAGATGACATAGCTAAAGGAAAAACCAGATCTCTTTTTGAATCAATAGTTCGAGAACTGATTTCAAAAAATGATCCATCAGCATTTAACCAGGGATTAATGGAGCTTGGAGCTTTGGTTTGTACTCCTAAATCTCCATCTTGTCTGCTGTGTCCAGTTCAGGAGCATTGCAGAGCATTTAAAGAAGGAATTCAAGAATCTCTACCTGTAAAATCATCGAAAAAAGTCCAAGCTGTGGTCAATTATTATGTTCCTATTGTAAAAGATGATCGAGGAAGAGTTTTGATTCAACAACGTCCATCTACTGGATTGCTGGCTAACCTCTGGGAATTTCCGATGATCCCAATAGACACCATAGAAAAGGATAATATGTCTCTATGGTATGAAGCAGAGTATGGATTAATAATAACAAATTTCCAGCAGATTGAATCCATACGTCATGTGTTCTCTCATAGGATATGGGATCTACAGGTTGGAATGTGTAGGCTTAATGGAGGAGCTTTGGATCATCCTTCAGCGATGTTCACCCCACTGACAGAGTTGGATACGTATCCATTCCCTGTTTCCCATCAAAAAATTAAAAAATTATTATAAGGAAAGCGCCTTGCTACAAGGCGCTTTTTTTATACTATCAGAATTTATAGCTTTGGTCGGTTGATAGTATAAGAAAAACTAAGGCTTTGGCTATTAAGACCTGGCTTTCCTAATACAGTTAAGCATGACTCACGCAAGATTAAAAGCTTAAAATTGAGAAAACCCAAGTTTTTAATAAAACTTATAAATTTATGCTCAATAATCTCTTTATAGGTTCAAATTAACTTGTCTATGCGCGACCTTTATCTTTAATGCTCAGGAATCGTGGGGAGTATGCTCAAAATCCAAGATTTTATGCTCGGTTTTTTTACATTAATGCTCAACTTATCCTTTACAAGCTCAACTCATCTACTCAATGCTCATTTCATTCGTTTATCGCGCATTAACCCAACCTAATCCTATGCTCGCATTTCTCAACTTACCTTCAGATCTCGCTCGCTCATTAATCATAAATAATTTGCTCGTAGTCAGTATCGGTTTTATTTAGGCCACCTCTTCGTTCAATTTCTTTATTGATCTCTCTAAGAATAGTTGTACCTTCTATATTCAAATAGGGAGCTATTTGGCTCAATGCATTATGAAAAAATGCTAGCTCGTCTTCTTTCCAGTCATCTTTTCTTGTCATTAAAAGCTCTGCCATATCTCTTCCAACATACATTTGTTCCAACTCCTTCACAAAAGGATAACTTTTGGATTTCTCAACTCTTTCCGTATTATTATTTCTTTTGAAGTAAAACTTACTCATATTCACTTCTGAAAAAACCAAGTTTTTCTAATACATATCTGATTAAGTAGTGGACAAATTAAAGGTATTGGAGGTGATACAAAATGGCTAACCAAAAACAACAAACTCAATCAGGTACTAACATTCAAAAGGTAAAGCAGCAAAATCAAAAAGCTGCTCAAGGTCAGCAAGCTGGACAATTCGGAACAGAATTTGCTAGCGAAACTGATGCACAACAAGTACGTAAGCAAAACCAAAAGGCTGCTCAAGGTCAGCAAGCTGGACAATTTGGAACAGAATTTGCTAGCGAAACTGATGCACAACAAGTACGTAAGCAAAACCAAAAGGCTGCTCAAGGTCAGCAAGCTGGACAATTTGGAACAGAATTTGCTAGCGAAACTGATGCACAACAAGTACGTAAGCAAAACCAAAAAGCTGAGCAAAACAAAAAATAGCCAACATACCCCCGAAGTATGTTTCTTCTTTGAGAGCGCTCCATTATCGATGGAGTGCTCTTTTTTTAGAAGATAAAGTATAAAATTTGTCTAACTCCAACGAAAAAGCATCATCGAGTAATCTTTGAATTTTTTGCCCCGAGTAAGAAAAGCTACATAGAGCTACTTCGCAGAAACAAGTGCTTTGCTTGTTTCGAAGGGCGCTTGCGCTTTTCTTAACAGATAGGAAAGTATAAAACTTGTCTAGCTCCAGCGCCCTATCGACTAGAGTAGATTCCCTCCTCTCCATCGATAAGTCAACATCGATGAAGGAGGTTCGGTTAAAAACGCGACATCCGATTACTCGGCCCACCGAAAACATTTGTCGCAACACCGAACTGACTCGCAGGATGCGAGCCCTCGTGAACCGTGTTTCCTTTGGGCCTACACGATGTAGTCACCACACGATGTGACGGTTTTAGCCGACGATCCTTAATATCGATGAGGTCCACCGCCTTACGTCGATGGTCAAGGGCGCTTGCGCTTTTCTTACTATCAGCTATTTATAACTTTAGTCGATTGTCAAGTTAAACTAAGGATGGAGTTTATGTGAAGATTTTTCGAAAGATAGTGTTATCCACTCTCGTTGGGTGACAATACCAAGGAGGGTGGGGAGGCACTCAAACCATTGGGTTTAATAAGAATGGTTTTGTTCTAAATCCGAGGGGGTAATTGTCAATACATGTCTTCGGAATGGACAATTAATGATCAAATAGTCGGCTTGTGAATGACGGCTGGACGTAGTAGTTGGAATGTCGAACTTAGATTTTGTTGCCCAATTGGATGGTTTATCAACAGGATCTTATACAGCTGTTTTCAATAAGAATGGGTATTTATATACGGCATTTTATAAACATAAATTTACTCCATAGAGCTGCCTTCATGTTTACATATTTCCATTTTTGGACAAGAATCGTTATAATAGAATGTAAAAGAAAAGTGGTGCGGTAGTTAGAGAGAGGGGATTATATGTCAGTGCCAGTACCAGGGCAATTGATGAAAATACAAAGTTACAAGCATGATGGACATTTACATCGGGTCTGGGAGCGGACAACCTGCCTAAAAGCAACGAACAATATCATTATTGGTGGGAACGATAAAACTCGAGTGACAGAGTCAGATGGACGTTCATGGATTACAAGAGAACCTGCAATTTGCTATTTTCATTCTAAACATTGGTTTAACATCATAGGGATGATCCGGGATGATGGGATTTATTATTATTGTAATATTAGTTCCCCTTTCGTTTCTGATGAAGAAGCTGTTAAATATATCGACTATGATTTAGACATAAAAGTATTTCCAGATATGACCTATATTTTGTTAGACGAAGATGAGTATAAGGAACATAAGGAACAAATGAATTACCCAGAGGTCCTAGACCGAATTCTTCATAAAAATGTTGATACATTAATAAGATGGATTAGACAACGAAAAGGACCATTTTCTCCTGAATTCATTGATCAATGGTATGAACGTTATTTGATGTATTATTGAAAAGTTGCCTGTAGCTAGCCTGCAGGCAATCGTCTTTATTAACTATGAATCTACTATCCTGCATTAACGGGCATTCATACCCCTACTTCAAATTTTAAGTAAAAAGAGAAGAGTAGTTGGGGGATAAACTGCCCATAATTGTCCGATTTGGTTCAAGGGTCTTTAGGTCATAACCTAGGGTGCTGACATTCAGCGGGAAACGGCCAATGATTGAAGTTTCACTTTATTTGAAGGAAGTGGATATATGGAAAGCATCAAGAGATATTTAGCCTTTGTATCACCATATAAGGGTAAAATTATACTGGCAGTCCTCATAGGAATTATTAAATTTTCCATTCCTCTATTGATGCCACTTATCCTAAAGTATGTCGTTGATGACATAGTTGGGGCGGAATCAATGGCTGATCAAGAGAAGATCAATCAGCTTCTATGGTTAATTGGAGGCGCCTTTTTCATCTTTTTAGTTGTTAGACCTCCTGTGGAATATTATCGACAATACTTAGCACAATGGATTGGAAACAAAGTATTATATGATATTCGAGATCGACTTTTTCAACATATTCAAAAGCTAAGTTTACGCTATTATTCACAAAATAAAACAGGTGAGATAATATCGCGTGTGATTCATGATGTGGAACAAACGAAAACATTTGTAATAACTGGACTAATGAATATTTGGTTGGACATGTTCACCATTGTCATTGCGCTTATCATTATGCTAACCATGAGCCCAAGCTTGACATTGGTTGCAGTAGCCATGTTCCCTCTTTATGGATTTTCAGTTAAATATTTTTATGAAAAACTACGATTTTTGACTCGTCAACGCTCACAAGCCTTAGCCCAGGTTCAAGGACATTTACATGAGCGAGTACAGGGAATGCCGGTCATTCGTAGCTTTGCGCTGGAGGATCATGAACAAAATCAGTTCGACATCCGTAACAAAAACTTTTTAGATAAAGCGATAGAGCATACGACATGGAATGCTAAAACATATTCTGTGGTTCAGACAATCACTGACTTGGCTCCTCTTTTAGTTGTTGGTGTTGCTGGATATTTGGCGATATTGGGAGATGTCACTATTGGAACAATGGTTGCATTTGTTGGTTATATGGATCGCGTCTATAATCCATTACGCAGATTGGTTAACTCGTCAACAACACTGACTCAATCGATTGCTTCTATGGACCGAGTGTTTGAATTTTTAGATGAAAAATATGATATAGAAGACGATGAGGAAGCTATTGAACTAAATCAGGTAGAAGGAAAGGTTACCTTCGATCACGTATCCTTTCAGTATGGTGAAGAAGAATCGATGGTATTGAAAGACATCCGTCTGGATATTCGAGCAGGAGAGACGATCGCCTTTGTAGGGATGAGTGGCGGAGGAAAGTCCACGCTTGTCGGTTTAATTCCACGATTTTATGATGTAACAAACGGACGTATTTTGCTAGATGGCCGCGATATACGAACTGTAAAAGTAAGATCTCTACGTGACAAAATTGGAATGGTTCTACAGGACAATATTTTGTTTAGTGATTCGGTTGCTAGCAACATTCGAATGGGAAATCCAGATGCAACGGATGAAGAAGTAGTGGAAGCAGCCAAAGCCGCTAACGCCGATGACTTTATAATGGAGTTACCTAATGGGTACGACACATTAGTAGGCGAGCGAGGGGTTAAGCTTTCAGGAGGGCAGAAGCAAAGAGTTGCGATTGCACGAGTCTTTTTGAAAAACCCTCCATTACTCATTATGGATGAGGCCACATCCTCCCTTGATTTGGAAAGCGAACACCTCATACAAGAGGCTTTAGAAAAATTAGCACATGATCGAACTACATTCATTGTTGCACATAGATTGGCAACGATCACGCATGCGAACCGAATTATCCTCATTGATCATGGGGAAGTAAAGGAAATAGGTACACACCAAGAGCTTATGAAAAAGAGGGGCATTTATTATAACCTGTACCAGGTCCAGCAACTGGATCAGAATGAGCCTCAATATTCATAGTTTACGAAAAGCCAAGGGAAACCTTGGCTTTTTCTAATAGAGCCAACCATAAAAACAAGTAAAACAGAAATAGTTAGGATTGAGATGACTGTCAGCGGGAGTATTATTGCCCGCTCATAAGGGGTAGAATCTTCATGTATGTACTCCCTCGAGAACAAGGAATGGGTACCTCATTAACTTATTTGCCATCCTATCATATAAGGTGTCTAGGTTACTTTAGTAATAATTAAACGCATGGGATGGGTCCCATGCGTTTGGCGTTATATTTCTTCTTTTGACACATTAAATTGTTCTTTCTGATGGAACTGCTGATAACTACTCAATAATCGCTCTAAGTGACTTACTTGCTTCGAATATTCCATGAGCTTGGTAGTCAACGGAAGGAATTCTAATTCTTCTTTTTCAAAGTGGTTTGTGTGAAAAATCGATGCCAGCTCTTTCACGATTTTCTCGATGTCAGCCTCAATCACTCGTTCTGAGAAATCATCATCATATCGTATACGCCCCAAACACATTAAAAGTAAAGTTTCATGTGCATTAATTACCTTATCTAATTCTTGTATTAATAGTAGCTGGAAGGATTCTGGCATTTTCCCAAGCTTATAGTCCATGTCGTAAAAAGCACGCAATACTTCAAAAGACTTTTTCAAAGTTAATATTAATTGTCGGAACACAACTAGCTTTCTTGCTTTGGCAAGTCCAACTTTTTTAAAATAGTTTCTTTCCTCTTGAAATAAAAGGTAGGTTTGGTCAATTTTTATTAATCCCTTTTGAATATTCTCAATTTCAGTCTTTAATGAAGGGTGATCCGAAAGGTGGCGGGTTGTGACACGTAGCCATTTTAAGACTTCCCCAGATTGAAAATCAATCTTACCGAACAACTTTGTTTCATATTTTGGTGGAAGAAACAAAAGATTAATTAAAAAGGCTGCAAAAATGCCGATCATTATACTTGAAAACCGAATCCCAGCAAAGGTTAAGAAGTCCATTTGCGTGGATTCCATTATAGACATGACTGCAACAACAGCCAACATTATCGTCGATTCCTTCATTTTCAAACTTAAACAAGATGCAATTACTAGGACGATAGTAAGTCCAATAATAAAAGGATCATTTCCTAGCAAGAGTACGATTATGGTTGCACTCAAAGCACCAATGATGTTGGCTTGAACCTGTTCAATAATATTTTGATAAGATCGATAAATGGATGGCTGTATGGAAAAAACAGCAGCAATCCCAGAGAATATTGGGGAAGGCAGACCTAATAACTTTGCCGTATAAAGGGCGAGCGCAACAGCCAACCCGGTTTTAATAATTCGAGCTCCAAATTTCATAACATCACCTATTTAGCTTATTTAACTTTGTTCAACCTAATTGATTATAGCGTATTCCTTAGTATAGTCGATATAAAAATATGTAAAAAAGATGGACGATTTCATTATACGAATACAAAGGGTAAGAAAGAACCCTATTTTATACATATACCCATTATTGGTTCTATTAACGCAAAATTGCTGATTGGTTATGAAAGTGAGTGAATAGAAGGAGTCTATTGACGCAAAATTGCTGATTGGTTATGAAAGTGAGTGAATAGAGGAAGCGGTGTTTGTCAAGTTAGTTGTCGTTTT